>NZ_QGHD01000022.1 GCF_003148885.1 Hallerella porci
TTTTCGGGAAAAATGTTCCAAAAGTAAAGAAGATTTTACTTAAAATCGAAAAAAGTGGAATGCAAGATTTTAGAACTTCGATTTTAGAGCTTAGAATTTCTAAGATCTAAGCTCTCAGCTCTAAGTTCTCCAAACCCTGCGCGGCGCAGCCGCGCGCTCTCACTTCTAATTTCTAATTTTATTTCATGTTTTCCCCGATCGGATATTTTTACAATTCGGCGCATTACAAATTCGAAGTGCCGCGGCAAGGCGTTTTCTTTCGCGGACATTTGGGGAAAATCGAATTGTTGCCGCAGAAAGATTTTGAAATTGCGCTGCGCGACCTCGAAGGTTTTGAACGCATTTGGGTGATTTTTCAATTTCATCAAAATGCAGAATGGCGTCCGACGACGCGACCGCCCGTTCCCGCAGCAGGAAAAGAACGCGTTGGCACATTTGCATCGCGCAGCCCTTATCGTCCAAATCCGATTGGACTTTCTTGCGTGCGACTCATTTCGGTAAACGGACTCACTCTCACTATTGATGAAGCGGATTTGCTGAGCGAAACGCCGATTCTCGACATCAAACCTTACATTCCCAAAGCCGACGCATTTCCCCAGGCGAAAGCGGGCTGGGTCGATTTGCAAAATATCGATCCGTGGGAAATTTCTGCGACCGAAGAATTTCTTGTGCAAAGTCGTTGGATTGAATCCGTTTGCGGTTGGGATTTGAAAAGTTTTGCAGAATGCCAACTGAATAATTCTCCGCTAGATTCTTCGCGTCGCCGCGTCAAAGTGCACGAAAATCAAATAGCAGAACTCGCCTTTCGCACATTCCGAATCGATTTTTCTTTTGATGAAAAAAACAAAAAAATTTGTCTGCAAAAAATCCGCAGCGGTTACATTGCGGACGAATTAAATTCTGCGGAAGATATTTACAGCGACAAAGCGCTTCACCGTGAATTTTTAGCGCATTTTGCGCAAACGCCGAACGCATAAAATTGCGATTCTTCGAGAATTGCGTCTTTTTCTAAATGCTTTTGAATGTCTGCGGGAGCGACAAAAACATCGTAAATGGCGTGGCAAATTCGACAACGAAAATGAATGTGCGGATGCGTTTCGGCATCGTAATGTAAACTGCCATCGCCGAAATCTAAAGTCGAAACGAGGTCATATTCTTTGAACATTTGCAGCGTATTGTAAACGGTCGTCCGCGAAAGAGTCGGAATCGCCGGGTGCAAATCTTCGTAAATCGTATCGACTGTCGGATGATTCTTTTTTTCGAGTAAATAATTTAAAATGCTCACCCGCTGAATCGACGGGCGAATATTTTTTTCGCGGAGAGATTCCGAGGGAGTCATAAAGCCTCAACGGGTGAAAGTGAAACGAAAAAGGGAGCGAAACCGCTCCCCCATTTTTTGTGGATTACTTGTTGAAGTAACGGTTCAAGAGGCCTTCGAAAGCGCCGCCATGACGTGCTTCATCTTTGCACATTTCATGAACAGTGTCGTGGATGGCGTCGTAACCGAGTTCCTTCGCACGCTTTGCCAATTTGAGTTTGCCTTCGGTTGCGCCTGCTTCTGCTGCAACGCGGAGAGAAAGATTCTTCTTGGTGTCCGGATAGACGACTTCGCCGAGAAGTTCTGCAAACTTTGCTGCGTGTTCTGCTTCTTCGAATGCGATGCGCTTGTAAGCTTCGGCAACTTCCGGGAAGCCTTCGCGGTCTGCTTGGCGACTCATTGCCAAATACATGCCGACTTCGGTGCATTCGCCGGTGAAGTTTTCGCGTAAGCCTTGAACAACTTCGGCATCCAAACCTTGAGCGACGCCGATTTTGTGTTCGTCAGCCCAAACCATTTTGCCGCTCGTCGCCGGTTCTTCTTTCAATTTGAACTTGGACTTCGGCGCTTTGCACTGCGGGCAGCATTCAGGCGGTTCTTCTCCAAACGAAACGTAGCCACAGACAGAACAAACCCATACTTTCATAGTTGTCTCCTTGTTAAAGATGTCGCTTCTCGTTGAAGCGTTTAAGTTTGTAACTATTACAAATTTATAATAATTGCAAATTAAAGTCAAGGGGTTTTAGAATTTTTTTTGACTTTTTAGAAAATATTTTCCATCGGCGAGAATTTGGCGATTTTCTTTTTCGGTTTTATTCCATTTGAGAAGATGAGTTTTCATTTTTCGGGGTTTTAGGGGTGTCCCCTAGGAGAAGGGGTAGCGGGAAATGCTCGCGCAAGCGAGTAGTTCCCGCGAGGGGAAGGCTTTCCCCCTTGTATTCCGGCTTTCAATGATTTGATTTTTCAGCGAGATTTCAATTTTGTTAAATTTTGTCAAAACACGAATTTTCGTGCTCTTTTCTTTTTGAGGTTTTCTATGTCCGAATCTACGCGCAAAGTCCGCGTTCGTTTTGCTCCGAGTCCTACTGGTTTTCTCCATGTCGGCGGAGCGCGCACTGCGATTTACAATTATTTCTTCGCGAAAGCGATGGGCGGCACTTTCTATTTGAGAATTGAAGATACCGACCGGAAACGCTATAACGAAGCGGCGCTGAAAGATTTGATGCGCGATTTGAAATGGCTCGGTTTGAATTGGGACGAAGGTCCGGGTTGCGAAGGCGATTGCGGTCCGTATTTCCAAAGCGAACGTTTGGATATTTATCACCGCGAAATTCAAAAACTTTTGGATGCGGGTCTTGCGTATTATTGTTTCTGTTCCGAAGAACGTTTGAACGAAGTGCGTGCGGCGCAGAAAAAAGCCGGCGCGCCAGAAACCGGTTACGATAGACATTGCCGCAATATTCCGCGCGAAGAAGCGGAAGCGCGCATTGCCGCAGGCGAGAAAGCGGTGATTCGTTTTAAGATTCCTGAATCGGGTTCGACGGAATTTACGGATTTAATCCGCGGTCGCATTGAATACAAGAATGAAGTTTTGGACGATTTGGTTTTGATTAAACGCGACGGCTATCCGACTTATCATTTTGCAAGCGTCGTCGATGATCATTTGATGGGAACAACTCACGTTCTCCGCGGCGATGAATGGATTAGTTCAACGCCGAAGCACGTTTTGCTTTATAAGGCTTTCGGTTGGGAAGCGCCGATTTGGTGCCACTTGCCGGTGATTCTCGATTCGAAAAACGGCGGAAAATTGTCGAAGAGAAATGGCGCCGTTTCTGTCAGCGAATTCCGCGAACTCGGTTATTTGCCCGAAACGATGGTCAATTATTTGGCGCTTCTCGGCTGGAATCCGGGCGACGATCGCGAAGTGATGAGCTTGGACGAAATGATTCAAGCGTTTAAGCTCGAAAATATTCACCCGACTGCTGTGAAATTTGACGAGAAAAAATTGCAGTGGATGAATATGCAGCACATTCATACAACGCCGAATGATGTTCTCTTGAAGGAAATGGTCGCAGGTCTCGAAGCGAAAGGCATTTCGACTGCGAACGAGCCCGCAGAACGGCTGAATATGATTGTGGAAATGTTAAAGCCGCGCGCACATTTCTTGAAAGATCTCGCCGATATGTCGGTTTACTTTTTCAAAGCGCCGACCGAATATGACGAAAAAGGAAAACGGAAACAGTGGGGCGCAGGAAGCCGCGAAATTGCGCACGCTGTCCGCGAAATGCTCGCGACGGTGGAACCGTTTACAACTCCTGAAATCGAAAAAGGATTTGTGGAGCTTACCGAAAAGTGCGGCTGCAAATTGGGCGACCTCGTGGGCGCTGTCCGCTTGGCCGTTTCGGGAGTTACTGCGGGACCTGGACTTTGGGAACTTTTTGAAGTCGTCGGGAAAGCAGAAACCCTTCGCCGCATTGAAGTCGCAGAGCCTTTGATGCAAGAATAATTCCGAGGGAAAATGCTCCGGTATTGGATTCATCTGCTGCAAGAAAAACGGCTTTATTGCTCCACGTGCAATGCGATTACTTCGCATCGTATTTTGGCGCGCGAGCCGTTTTCGATTCACGCAGAAATTCCGCCGGAGATTCCTCTCGTTTGTCAATGCAAAATTTGCGAATCTTTCGTCATCGCCTTTTCGCACGAAATTTTTTTCGGCACGAAAAATGCAAAAGCCGAATACGCAAAGCTTCTTTCGCAAAATCGGCTTGCTCCCGGTGATTGGGTTTATGTTGACGGAAAACAGCGCCCGAGTTTAGTGGATGCGGTTTATAAAACGCAGACCGAAGAAATTATCGATGTCGAATACGATGGGCAAAAAGAAAAATTAAAGCGCTCAATTTTGACGCAGTTTAATGAAAAAGCTCCGTTCGGATTTCGTTTGTTGCCGGCGCAAGTGGGCGAAACTCTTCTCGGCGATCCCATTTATCATGTGCTGCGAAAAATGATAGGCGTCGCCATCGGAAGCGTTTTTGATAAAGATGTGAAGAAGCTCGTCGTGCAACTTGAAAATGGAAAAATCGTTTTCATTACTTTGCCCGATGAATTTCAGCCATTGCCCGATAGCATTCTTCTTCGACGACTTACCGAACGCGTGCAACAACGCTTTCCGAATTTAGGAAATAGCATTCGTTTGAATGTCGTGCACAATGTCGTTTATGTTTACGGCTCCGTTTCGAATTTGCCGGATAAAGAAGCGATTGCGCGCTTTGTAAAAATGCAGCCTAATTTTCGCGGCGTCGTCGATATGCTTTCGGTTTATTGCGTCGGCTCGCCCGTTTCTGACGAAGAAATTTCCCGCGAAGCTTTCCGCATTTTAGAAAATGAAAAGTCTCCGTTTTTTTGCAACGAAGTTCACGTCAAAGAGAATGTTCTCTACATTAACGCCTACTATTTTGCAGATGCGCATTTAGAAAAAATCAAATCGGATTTGCATCATATTTTAGGACTTCGCGATTTAAAACTCGAATTAGAAGAAGTGCCGTTACCTCCGCCGACAATGCGGAAACGCGCCGAAATTCTTTTGGCAACACTCAAAGCGAAATATACGGATTGCAATTTTCACGTCATTCCTCTTTCCGAAGGAATTCTTGTCGAAGGCTCCGTCAAAAATATTTGGCAAAAAGGTGCCGTCAACATTTTTATTCTTCAAAATTCAAAAGGACTTAAAATCAACACCCGTTTGCGTGTGGACGCATAAGGAGAAATCAAAATGGAAAAGAAACCGAAATCCACTTACGACAAATTAAAACAGCTCAAGCTCCGATTGACAGCCCCGAATAAGCCCGCGTCCATTCCTGAACTTGCAGAATATATGTCCTGCGATATGCGCACGATTTATCGCCATCTCAAAACTCTTGAAAAAGAAAATTGCGGTTTGCAAAAAGATAAAACGGCAAAGAAATTTTTCATTCAACCGACATCTGCGTGGCGGCCGCCCGAAAAAATTCTCAAGGGACTCAAATCGGCGCAAAAAATTTTGGATGATATGGGTTCGACTCCGCAAGGTCAAAATGTCAAACGCGCCATCGATTTTTTGCAAGGCGAAGAATTGCCCGAAGAAACTTCGTCACAAGCGATTAGCACCGACGAAAATTTCATTGTGGACTTGGGACCTTTTTCAGAATTTAGCGAAAACGTAATCAATCGCACGACGCGAATCAATTCTGTTTTGAATGCGATTAAGCAACGCCAAAAACTTTTGATTAGTTATCAATCTGCGCACGACGGCGCCGAAAAGAAACACAAAATTTTGCCGTTAAAATTGATTCTCCGCATCGACACGGTTTATCTCATCGCAAAGACCGAAGATGAAGAAGGTAAAATCAGCGAAAAAGGATTTCAGTTTGCGTTCCGTCGCATTAAAACGATTCAACGTTTGAATGAATTTTTCCCCGAACAAAATTTCGATTACAAGAAATTTTTCGAAAGTTGCTACGGACGCTTTAACGGTTCGTCTTCTCCAAAAATTAAATTGCTTTTGGAAATCAAATCGGAATGGCTGCAAGCTTATTTGAAAGAATCGCATTTCAATCCGCCGATTAAAATCAAAAAGCAAAAACCGTTTACGGTGGAATTGAGCCTTTACGATACTCTTGATTTGGAATCTTGGCTTTTCAGCATTCTTCCGGATGTGAAAATTTTGGAACCGGCAAGCATCAAAGAAAAAATGAAAAATAAATTGAAGGCTGCAAACGAAGCATTATGATTTCTACGAATTTGTCTGATTATTCTTTTGAATTTCCCAAGGAACTGATTGCAAACAGAACTCCGGGAAAAGGCAAAACAAAAATTTTGCATTGCCCGAAAAATGGCGGACCTTTGGAAATTGTGCCGGCACCAAAAATCGTGGACTTTTTTAATCCGGGCGATTGCATTGTCGTCAACAATACGAAAGTCATTCCGGCGCGTCTTTTTGGGCACACGATGCACGGCGGGCAAGTGGAAATTCTTCTCGTGCAAACTCTCTTTCCCGATGCCAACGGACTCGCGCGATGGGAAGCTTGGGTGCATCCTGGGAAAGCGTTTCCCGTGGGACGCGAATTAGAAATTGCCGGCGTAAAAGTCACCGTCGAAGCAATCAATCCCGATGGTGCACGCATTCTTTGCTTTGATATTACTCCTGTCGAACTTGAAGAAGTGATGAATAAACAAGGACACGTTCCACTGCCTCCTTACATTCACCGCCCCGATGATGAAGAAGACAAAAAAGCGTATCAAACGATTTTTGCAAAATACAACGGAGCCGTCGCTGCGCCAACTGCGAGTTTGCATTTTAGCGAACAGATGCTCTGCGATTTAAAAGCAAAAGGCGTTCACATCGCCGAAGTCACTCTCCACGTGGGCCCAGGCACTTTTCAAAATATTTCCGAAGAAGATTTTCGCAAACACAAAATGCACGGTGAACATTACGAACTGACGCAAGAAAACGCCGACATTATCAATCAAGCGAAAAAGAACGGCGGAAGAATTGTCCCCATCGGAACAACGAGCACGCGCGTCATCGAAACCATTGCCGATGAAAACGGATTTCTTGTTCCGCAGACCGGTGTGACTCACGCATTTTTCTATCCGGGTTACCGCTACAAAATCGTCGACGGTCTTCTCACCAATTTTCATTGGCCAAAAAGTTCTCTCATTCTTTTGGTCGCAGCATTTTACGGACGCGAAAATACTCTCGCCGCTTACCGCTATGCCGTAGAACATCAGTTGCATTTGTTCAGTTACGGCGACGGAATGCTCATCCTTTAACCTCAAAATTTTAAACTCAAAACGGAATCATTATGGCAAAGAATCCTCTCTACTTCGCAATTCACGGCCACTTTTATCAGCCGCCGCGTGAAAATCCGTGGACGGGTGAAATTGAAAATCAACCGAGTGCAGCGCCATTCCACGATTGGAACGATCGCATCGCTGCGCAGTGTTACACGCCTAATGCCGCAAGCCGCATTCTTTCGGGCTCGGGACGCATTCAAAATATCGTCAACAATTACGAATACATGAGCTTCAACATGGGTCCGACTTTAATCGGTTGGATTCGCACGCACTTGCCCGATACTTACCGTCGCATTCAAGAAGCCGATGCAAAAACGGTGAAGCGTTTCGGACACGGCAACGCAATAGCTCAAGTTTACAATCACATCATTATGCCGCTCGCTTCTCACGAAGATCGCATCACGCAAATTCGTTGGGGCATTCAAGATTTCGAAACGCATTTTGGAAGAAAGCCCGAAGCGATGTGGCTCGCCGAAACCGCGATTAACATGGATGTCATCGTGGACTTAATCCGCGAAGGCATTCGCTTCACCATTCTTTCGCCGACGCAAGCAGAATGTTTCCGTCCGCTAGGTGGCAAAGATTCCGATTGGAAAGGTTGCGAAAATACAGACATCGACACAACTCGTCCGTATCGCATTTTCCCCGTGGACGAAAACGGCAAAAAAATTTGCGACGGCTACTTGGATGTTTTCTTTTACAATCCGTGGCTTTCTAGCGCTGTGGGATTTGAACATCTTTTGCGCGACGCCAATGTTTTTGGAAAACGCATTCAAGATGGATTTGACCCGAATCGCGAAGACGCTCAACTTGTAAGCATCGGAACTGACGGTGAATCTTACGGTCACCACGAACCGTTCGGCGATATGTGCGCCGCTTGGCTTTTCAATCATTACGCGCCCGAACACGAAATGATTCCGGTGAATTTTGGTTGGTTCCTCGAAAAATTCCCGCCGAAGTTTGAAGTGAAAATTAAGAACGCTCACTCCGAAGGCTGTGCGTGGAGCTGCGCTCATGGCGTTGGCCGTTGGTACCGCGATTGCGGATGTTCAACCGGCGGAGGCCCCGATTGGAATCAGAAATGGCGCACACCTTTGCGCGATGCGATGAATTATCTGAAAAAATTTGCGGACGAAGTTTTTGTCCGCGAAATGGAAAAAATCGCCCGCGTAAATCCGTGGGATGCGCGAAATCTTTACGCACAAGTTCTCGTCAAGCCCGAAGAAAAAGACCGCAAAGAAAAATTCTTCGCTGAAATTTTAAAAGATCCGAACGACAAAAAAGCCCGAGCAACAGCGATTCGTTTAATGGAAATTGAAAAATTCTGCTTATTCAGTTTCACAAGTTGCGGTTGGTTCTTCAACGATATCGAAGGCTTGGAACCAGTGCAAAATATGCGTTACGCTGAACGTGCAATGGAACTTTTGCGTCCATTCCTTCCTATCAATCATCCGCTGCGCGATCAATTCTTAAGCATTCTCGGACGCGCGACTTCCAATGAACATCATTGGAGCGGGACCGAAGTTTTTGTGCGCTACGCAATGCCCGATATGCCTGTCGCCTTAAAACTTTTAGCCGAACGCGCTATCGTTTTGCACATGGGACTTGACAAATACGAAGATAAAGCAGAACTCGATTCTCGCATTTCGGAAAAAGTCATCGCTTCGCAGAAATACGAAACAATTGTTCATGTCGTCTTTGACGATGCAGATATCGGCGAAAAAACAGATGCCACGATTCTCGTTTTGAACGATAACATGGGCCGCGTAACCGCAGTCGTTTTCGGCGGAATCAATCCCGACGAAATTGAATTCATTCCGAATTCCAATGTTGCGATTAAAGATTTGCACGAACAATTCCCCACCGCATACATTGTCCGCATGCGCAATTTGATGAGCGATTCTCTGCGCCACATCAATCAACTTCTCACCAAGTCTCGCTTGGTCGAAGTCACGCACGCCTTTGACGGTTTCGCCTTGGAACACGGACTTTCAATCGATTCGCTCGCCGATCAAGATCACACATTGACTGATACGATGCGCAAAGCGCTCTCGCTCGAAATCAACGCCAAAATTCACGAAATGGCTTTGCAATATTTAAAAGCGCACGACGAAAATTTGTTAAACAGCGTCCGCGATTTAGTCGAAGAAGCCCGAGAATTAAATACGCAATTCTCCTTCGGCGGAACAGGTCGAATGTTCCACAAAAAACTTTCGGAACTCATTGAAAGCGCATCGACTGACTACGATGAAAATGTGATTAAACACATCACCGGACTCATCTCGATGGCAAATTGGCTCAACCTTTACATCAACAAATCGTCTCTCGAAAACCAAGCATTTGAAAGTTACAAACGTTACATTGCCGATTCGCAAAATCCGCAATACCGCGCGTTGCGTCCTATGTTTGATTGGCTCAATTTTGAGCGTCGTGCAGAACCGAGAAACTGATTTTCTAAATTAAGGATACTATGTCACTTTCATTCTACAATACAGCAACTCGAAAAAAAGAACCGTTCAGCCTTCTCCCCGGCGAAGATACCGTGAAGATGTATTGCTGCGGTCCTACCGTTTACCATTTTGCGCACATCGGCAATTTGCGCACATACATTTTCGAAGACACGCTCTGTAGAACTTTAGAATATTACGGCTACAAATTAAATCACATCGTCAACATTACCGACGTGGGTCACTTGACAAGCGACGGTGACACCGGCGATGATAAAATGGAAAAGGGCGCCGCTCGCGAAGGAAAATCCGTTTGGGATATCGCCAAATATTATATGGATGCATTCTTCGCTGATTGGCACGCTTTAAACATTCAAGAGCCGACGCGTTGGGTGCGCGCAACCGATCACATTCAAGAACAAATTGAACTCGTAAAAATTCTTGAAGAAAAAGGTTACACCTATCGCACTTCGGACGGCATTTATTTTGACAGCCTGAAATTCCCGCGTTACGCCGATTTTGCGCGTCTCGATGTTGAAAATTTGCGCAAAGGCAGCCGCATCGATATGGGCGAAAAACACAACGCCACCGATTTTGCTTTGTGGAAATTCAGCCCGAAAGACAAAAAGCGTTTGATGGAATGGGAAAGTCCGTGGGGCATTGGATTCCCCGGCTGGCACATTGAATGCTCTGCGATGGCGATGAAATATAATGGTCCCACTTTGGACATTCACTGCGGCGGCACGGATCACATCCGCGTTCACCACACAAATGAAATCGCACAAAGCGAATGCGCAACCGGAAAACCGTTTAGCCGTTTCTGGATGCACGGGGAATTTCTCCGCTTAGACGGCAACAAAATGAGCAAAAGTTCTGGCGAATTTTTAACCGTTTCCGTCTTAAAAGACAAAGGTTATAATCCGCTGGATTATCGCTTGTTTGCGCTCACGAGCCATTACCGCAACTATTTGAACTTTAGCTTTGAATCTCTCGACAGCGCCCGCGAAGCCTTGAAAAGTCTGCACAAAAAGACAGACCCTTTAATCGGCAAAGCCACCGCAATCGAAAGCGATGCTGCGAAAAAATGGCAGCAAGAATTCCGCGATGCAATCGGCGACGATTTGAATATGCCGCGCGCACTCGGCATTTTGAATAGCGTTCTCAAAACCGATTTATCCGAAGGCGAAAAAGCAGCACTTGTCGCTGACTTTGATCGCGTTCTCGGACTCAAATTGGATGAACCGCGCAAAGAATTTGCGAAAAAAGCCGACCCGAATGCAGCCGACGATTCCGCAGAAATCGAAGCGCTCATCGCGCAGCGCACCGAAGCCCGCAAAACCAAAAATTGGGCAGAAAGCGACCGCATCCGCGATCTTCTCAAAGAAAAAGGCATCGAAATCAAGGACAGTCCGCAAGGAACAACTTGGACAAGAAAATAAACGAAGCGGCGCAAGCCGCTTTTTTTATGCCTTTCAAAATCGCAAAACACTTTTTACACGAAAATCAAATGGCAAAGAAATTTATCGGCTTTAGACTGTGTAAATTTTAATTAAAATTAGTCATCGAATGATCGATTTTAACCATTATTCTATCGGACTTCTTGCATTTTGGTGTGTAAAAATTTATGTTTAAAATTGAAATGTCTGCAATCGACCACATTTTTGATTACGACGACTATCGCCGTTTTCTGCAAGATTATTTCGACGAGCAAAAGAAATTGCGCGCCGTCTTTTCGCATCGATTTTTCGCAGCCAAAGCCGGATTCAGCTCTTCGTCTTATTGCTTAAACGTCATCCGCGGGCGTTTTAATTTAACGCCGAAATCCATTGAGAAAATGACGAAAGCGTTGAAGCTCGATAATCGACAGACAAAATATTTTGCCGCTCTCGTTGAATACAATCAAGCGAAGCGCGTCGAAGAACGCGAAAGTGCGTGGGACGAAATTACACAAATTCGTTCGCAAAATGAATTCAATCACATTTCGCACGATCAGAAAGAATATTTTTCAAAATGGTATTATCCGATTCTCCGCGAACTCGTCGTGCATCCCGATTTCGACGGAGATATGATGCATCTCGCTCGCGCTATCGATCCCGCCATTTCCACAGAAGAAGCGCGCGCCGCTGTTAAAAATTTAGAGAAGTGGAATCTCATCCAAAAAACTCCCGAAGGCAAATTTCAAAGCACTTCGCTGATGCTCGACGCGAGAAATGTTTCGCCGATGGATTTGCGCGAAATTCGCCGCGAGTATGTGCAACAAGCAATCGGTGCCGTCGAAAGTAAAAAGCCGAGCGAAAGATTCGCCACATTTACAACTCTTGCGATGAGCGAAAGCTCCTACGATTATGCCGTAAAAATTTTAGAAGAAGCCCGCAAAAAAATTATTGCAAAAGCTTCGGACGATCCGATTATGGATAAAGTTTACGAGATGATGATTGTCGCCTTTCCGATGAGCAAAAAATTTGAAAAGGAAAATGAAAAATGAAACTGGGTAAATTTTACTTTGTGAATTTTCTTCTCCTCAGCGGAATTTTTTTCGGCTGTTCCGATGACCGCACAGCCGGCGGCGTCACAGACATTGGCAATTCCATCGCTGGCCGAATTTATTTAGCCGATGGCGAAACTCCCGCTGCGCATGCGCGCATTGTCGCTTACGAAGACTCTTGGAAAAATTCAAACATCGCAGACTCCGTTGAAACATGGAGCGATAGCCTTGGCAATTTCGCTTTTGATAATTCTGCAGAAAAAATGCAACTTCTTTACGCATCGCAAAATGCAGAAAATTTCTTAGCCGCATCCATTCAAGATTCGATGAAAATTATTCTCGGAAATAGCAAATCCTTATTCGGAAAAATTGAATCCGAATTTTCGGGAAGCGTTCGCATCGTCGGCACAAATCTTTCGGCCGCATTAAATTCGGACGGAGAATTTTCTTTTGATTCTATTCCCGCGGGAAATATTTCTCTCGTCTTTGTGAAAAATTCTGCGCCACAATCGCATTTTGAATTTTCTGCAAATTCTGCAAAAGAAAAAATTTCTTTGCCCGCGCTCAAAGCATTTTCCGAAAGCGATTCCCTTTTGGTTTTTGCCGACGCTTCCGCTTACGCCGATACTTCTCTTGGCATTTCACTTTCTGACGCAGCGACTGCAATTTCCGTTTCCTTAAAAAGTGTGCCAAGCGAAACTCTCCGCGGATTTGTTTTGCCCGTAAAATTCAATAATCAAATCGACTTTTCTCTTTTTGCAGAACCCGATTCTTTTAAAATTACCGATGAACGCGGAAACGATTTATCGTTCGAAGTGGATTATTGGACACCGCAAGCGTCGCAAGGCGTTTTATGGGTGCGCTTGGATTCTCTTCTCGCCGACTGCGAAAAAGTGAATTTATATGTAATCCATTCTAACGATTCGAAAAAATCCCGCGCTTACTTGCCCGCGGATTCTATTCTCGCAGCGCTTCATTTATTCGGCGATGAAAAATTCAATTCTTCATCCGATACGAGCAAACCATTTGGATTTATCGGCTACGGCAAAAAAATTCACGCGGGCGAATTCATTTCTCTCGATTCATTAAATCCGTTTACGCACAACTTCACCCTTTCTCTTTGGGCTTATTGGAATGGCAAAAACGGACATCATCAAATTCTCTTTACAAAAAGAGCGTCGCCGGATTCCCTTCTTTTCCAATGGTATTACGACACAATCAATTCTGCATTTTCCATTTATAATGTTGCGCATTGGGATTCCATTCCCGGAGCTGTTTCTGCAGTCGATACGAATTCTTGGAAAATGCTCAGTCTCGTTTCGAAAAATGATTCCATTGCGATGTTTGTAAATGGCGAACAAATCGGCGAAGCAATTTCATTCCCGCTTTACAAAATTCTCGATGACATTCCATTCCTCGTCGGCGGAAACGAAGTCGAAGAAGAATCGTGGAATGGCGCGTTCGACGAAATCCGCGTCGTTCAAAAAGCGCGAAGCGCCGAGTGGCTGCGCCTGGAATACGAGACGCAAAGCGCCGCAAAAAATTGAACCATTTAAAACAAAAAGACCGCCGAAAGAAATTCTTTGCAGCGGTCTTTTTCATCAAACGAAAAATTATTCGTACTTGATGACTTGAGCCGGGCAGCCTTCTGCTGCAGCCTTGATGTCATCTTCATACTTAGAATAATCAACGCCTTCCTTGACCTGCATCTTTTCTGGAACAGAGAAGACTGCATCGCAAGTGCCTTCGCAAGCACCGCAAGAAACGCATTCGTCGTTCGATTCGTCGAGCCAAACTTTTTTGATTGCCATAGAATTGCCTTTGGTTAAGGGTCTTTTGTTTTGAGAGAGTTCTCTTCTTGAATATAACAATTTCTTTTGTGAAAAGGAAAGCCAAAGCGGGGGAATATAAATAAATTTATAGCACAACCATTATGAGGTACAGACAAAAATGAAAAAAGTCGTCGTAAAAATCGGTGGCAGCCTCGCTATTGACGAAGCTAAGCTCCTGGATTTTACCCGCGCAATCGCTATGCTCACGGCTCAAGATTTTCAAGTAGCAGTCGTCCACGGCGGTGGCAAAGATATCAACGAAAACATTGCGCTTCTTTCCGAAGAACCGCGATTTATCGAAGGTTTGCGAGTGACGACTCCGGGCATTATGAAAATGGTCGAAATGACTTTGTCCGGTCATGTGAACAAAAAATTAGTCCGTATGCTCGAAAATAACGGTGCGTCTGCCATCGGAATTTCTGGCGTGGACGGAAAACTTTTCGAAGCGAAAAAGCGCGAAGGAAAAGTGGATTTGGGTCAAGTCGGAAACATCGAAAAAGTGAATCCGAAAATTGTCACCGATTTGTGGAACGCTGGTTGGACGCCTGTCGTAAGCCCCATTTCCATCGGCGAAGGCGTTGCTTGGAATATCAACGCAGACACCGCAGCTTCCGAACTTGCAGTCGCTCTCAAAGCCGACAAATTCTTGCTCGTAAGCGATGTTCCCGGTGTTCTTGACAAAGAAAAAAATGTCATTTCTAATCTTTCCGAAGAAAAAGTCGAAGAGCTTATCGCCGACGGCACAATCAGCGGCGGCATGATTCCGAAAGTCAAAGAAAGTTTCCGCGCTATTCAACGCGGACTCGGAGAAATTCACATTCTCGGCTGGAAAGATGCCGAAACTTTTGCAAAGCAGATTCATGGAGAACTGAACTATGGCACAATCCTCGCTTAAGAATCTTTTAGCGGAAGATAAAAACGTCATCGCGCCGCTTTACGGAAAACCCGATGTTGATTTTGTCGAAGGAAAAGGCAGTTACTTGTTTGACGCCGACGGCAAAAAATATTTGGACTTTGTCGCAGGCATTGCGGTCAACAGTTTAGGTCACCAGAACGCGGGCATATTGAATGCGATTTCGGAACAAGCGAAAAAATTCATTCATCTTTCGAATTTGTATCCGAATTATCCGCAGATTCAATTAGGCAAAAAACTTTTAGAGATTACAAAATTTGACAAAGCATTTTTCTGCAATTCGGGAACCGAAGCAAACGAAGGCTGCATTAAATTTGCGCGGAAATATTTCGATCGCAAAGGCGAAAAGAATCGCCAAAAAATCGTCACCTTTGTGAATAGTTTCCACGGCAGAACTTTTGCGGCTCTTTCGGCAACGGGGCAGCCCGCTATCCGCGAAGGCTTTGGCAGTATGCCGGGCGATTTTGTGCACGTTCCTTGGAACGACTGCGAAGCGCTCAAAAAAGAAGTGAATAAAGACACTTGCGCCATTATGTTAGAATCTCTCGCGGCCGAAGGCGGCGTGATGACTCTTTCTCACGAAATGGTTGAAACTGTCAATGCTTTGCAAAAAGAATTCGGATGCCTCGTCATCGTCGATGAAGTGCAAGCGGGCATGGGACGCTTAGGCGTTTTCCTCGGCCACGAAAAATACGGTTTAAAACCCGACCTCGTTTCTCTTGCAAAAGCTCTCGGCGGCGGACTTCCGCTCGGCGCAGTTCTTCTGCGTCAAAAAATCGCAGACGAATTGAAACCGGGTGATCACGGTACGACATTCGGAGGAAACCCCGTCGCTTGTGCTGCCGGCCTTTCCGTCGTTTCGCAAATTGCAACTCCTGCGCTTTTAGAAAATGTGAAAGCACGTTCGAAGCAATTAAAAGAAGGCATTGCAAAAATCGTCGCAAAGTTCAACTTCCTCGGCGAAGTTCGTGGCGAAGGTTTAATTCTCGGCATTCCTCTTGCTCAAGAAAAATCCGTCGGCGATGTGATTACCGCAGCACGTGCAGAAGGCCTTTTGATTTTAAGTGCGAAAGGAAATGTGATTCGTTTGCTTCCACCGCTGAATGTTTCCGCAGCCGAATGCGATGAAGCACTGCAAAAATTAGAAGCTGCTGTTTCCCGCATCGCGTAACTGCAGAATTTTCAAACAGGTAAAATGAAAGCGCGCCCGTTCGGGCGCGCTTTTTCGTTTCACTTTTTCGATTAGCGTTTATTCGTCGGCGCTTGACGCACAGCGAGTTCTCCGTGTTTGCGGAACAAATGCTTCACGAGAGTTTTAAATCCGCGGAAAACGCGGTAACGTTCCTTCGGATTTTTAATCGCCATAATTCCTTGACGGAAAATGTAACTCGGGCGCAGATAAAATTCGCGGCGCGCTTGATCGCAGAAGTCCACGAGATCTTGACTCGAAAGAGTTCCGCGGTGAATCGTCGTCCGATGGAATCCATCTTTATCCAACCATTGACTGTAATCGCGACTTTCCAAAGCGCCGCTCGCGAGAGCTTCTTTGTACGCTTCCGTTCCCGGATACGCCATAATCGGATAGAATTGCGCCGTATTCGGATTCAGCTTTTTCGCATAATCCAAAGTCATCCGCAACGTTTCTTTCGTATCGCCCGGATTCCCAACCATGAAGCATCCGTGCACCAAGAATCCCGCTTTCCGCGAATCCTTCATAAATTGAATGGCGCGATCGGTATTCTTAATTCCCTTGTGAATATTTTGCAACACTTCGGGGCTTGCGCTTTCAAAGCCCACGCACATTTCGCGGCCACCCGCTTTGTGCATCAATTTCAAAAGTTCAAGCGGAACATCGGCGCGAGCATTGCAGCTCCATGTAATCTTCAAATTGCGACGCAAAATTTCTTCGCAGATTTCTTGCACATGACGATGATTCGCTGTAAAAGTATCGTCTTCAAAAAAGACTTCGCCAAGTTCTTCAAAATGCGATTGGATAAATTCCAATTCATCGACGACATCTTTGGGCGAACGCATCCGAAAAACGTGGCCATTTAATGTCTGCGGAATCACGCAGTAACTGCAGCGGTTCGGACAGCCTCGCCCCGAAAGAATCACGATAATCGGATTCAAATTCGCGCCGTAAAAATAACGCTTATAGCACGAATGCAGATACTTGTAATAAGTTTTGCTCACCCAAGGAAGTTCGTCCAAATTTGCAATCTTCGGACCTTCCGGTTGGAAGTCAATTCCGCCGTCCGGAGTGCGGTAAGCAAGACCGGCGATATCCGAAGGTTTTTGAATTTCGCCGCGGAGAAGGCGCACTAAATTGCGCGCAGTATAATCCGCTTCGCCGATAATCACGTAATCCAAATTCGGTTCCATCTGCAAACTTTCTAACGGTTCTGCAGTGGCGTGAGTTCCCATAATCGCCGTCGGAACATTGAACATCACCTTCAGCGTTTTAATCACCGACAAATCGTTGATAATGCTCGGCGTACTCGTGCTCGCAATAATCAATTCCGGATTAAAAGTGCGAATCGCTGCAACCGTTTTTTCGAGATCGAGATCCATCGCTGGACTATCGAGCAGCTGAATTTCATTTCCGTCGGCTTCGACAGTTCCCGCGGCATAGCTCAAAAACATCGGCCAATACAGCGTACTGGATTTGGTAACGCACGGGCTGCGGGATTCCCGGCTGAACATGGGGAAATAAGGGGGATTTAAAAACGTGACACGCATAAGCACCCACAAAATACATTCTAATTTTAAAAAAGATGAGGATGAGTTTATGAAAATGCAAAAGATTTTTTTATTTGTGTTGCTTTTAACACTTTCGCTTTTCGCAGCGACCGATGAACTCGATACGGTGCGCGTGCAAGCCGCGAGCGGCACTTTACAAGAAATTTATACTGTTCAAAAAGGCACTAAAATTAAACAAGGAAAATTCACATCGTTCTATCCCGACGGAAAAGTTGGCGTGGAATCGCATTATGTCAACGGCAATCTCGATGGCGTCTTCAAAAGTTATTACGCCAACGGAAAATTGTGGCAAGAAATTCATTATGCCGCAGGAATTGAACACGGCGAATCGAAGACTTATTTCGAAAACGGAAATCTTCGCAATTTAGAGGTTTATAAGCTCGGCATTCCCGATGGACTTTCCAAAGAATACAATGAGAACGGAACTCTCCGCGCGGAATTTCCTTATGAAAAAGGTCACGTAAACGGTACCGCTCGCATGTATGACGCAAACGGAATGCTCACCGAAGATTTGGAAATCGTCAACGGAATCCGCGAAGGCGTTTATCACAAATACAACAAAGGCATCGTCGTTCACACGGCGAAATTTCATCGCAATCGCTGCATCGAAAACTGCAATTTCTAATTCGTAAAAGTCGTATTTTCCCTCACAGTTTTTCTTTTATCTGTGAGGCTTTATGCAATTTTTTCCCGCTGCGTATCAGGCGATTCAAAATAACAACAACGAACTTTCGGAAACAACTCTTCGCACTTACTTTTGGAATTTGAAAAAGCTGGAAAATTTCCAGCCCAATTTATGCTGCGAAGAAATTGACGTCGCATTTATTCACGCGTATAAATCGCATTTGCAAGAATGCGGAAACAAGCCCGCAACCGTGAACAAAGCGCTCTCGGTTCTGCGCATTTTCTTAAATCAATTTATCGACGACGGCGTCAAAATGAAAAATCCATTTGAAAAATTTCGCATCGGACGCGTCTATTCTCATCGCGGATTTTTAACGATTCCCGAGCTCAAAAAACTCTATTGGAATTATTTCAATCAAAAAGAAATTTTAACGGCAAACGAAAAAGAAGCGATGCGCATTTTTCTTTTTAGCTGTTTTACCGGGCTGCGTTACAGCGATTTGAAATCTCTTGATGCGACAGAAATTGCCGATTGGAAAATTCGAAAGCAAACGCAGAAAACGGGCGAAGCCGTTTACATTCCCATTCCCGTACAAGCGCGACTTTTACTCGATACACTTCCTTTGTGCGGAAATATTTTTCACGTCACCGAAAATTCTCAGTTCAATCGACAACTGCGTCGCGCGGCGAAAAAACTCGATTGCAATCGTTATTTGCATTGTCATTTAGCGCGACACACTTTCGCGACCACTTGCATTACCATCGGCATTTCTCTTCCTGCGACTGGAAAACTTCTCGGGCATCGGAATCTTTCGACGACGTTAATTTATGCGAAATATGTGGACGCATTTCTCGATAAAGAAATGAAAAAATTTAATCGGCTGCGATGAAAATTTTAAATTTTCCTTATGCTCGCCATTGTTTTTGATTTAGATAATACGCTCTATCCATATGCGCCAAGCGACGCAGCAGGGCGCACTTCCGTTTACAAATATCTGCAAAATTTCACGGCATTATCCGCCGAAGAATTTTCGAATTTGTATATCGAATGCGATCAATACACGAAGCAAATGCATCCGAAAACAGCGGCGGGGCATAACCGTTTGCTGTTTTATCATCGGATGTGTGAAGTCTTAAATTTACCGACCGATGTTCACGATTTGCCGATGTATAACGCTTACTGGGACGCTTATCTCAATGCGATGCGTCTTTTCCCCGGAGCCGTAGAATTTCTTCAAGAACTCAAAGCAAAGCAGATTCCTCTCGGCATTTGTTCCGATTTAACGCTGCACATTCAACTGCGCAAATTGCAGAAACTCGGACTCGTCGGCGTCTTCGATAAAATCGTTACCAGCGAAGAATGCGGCGAAGAAAAACCGTCCGCAAAAATGTTCCGCGATATTTTACAGAAGCTCGGCGCTTCCGCAGAAAATTCTGTGATGATCGGCGACAATTATAAACGCGACATCGTCGGCGCGCTTCAAGTCGGCATGCAAGCGATTCTCTTTGGCGAAAGCCGTGAAGGCGTTTTATGCGCCCAAAATTTTCACGAGCTTCGCACAAAACTTTTTGCACTTTTGCAAAAAATGTCCGTTTAAAAACAAAAAAAGCGCAGAGGTCTGCGCTTCAAAATTCAACTAAAAATTTCTAGAAAATCGCCGGCACAATGACGACAGTTTTTGAACCCGCTTTAACTTTGGCGGTAAATTCATAATGTCCGACTGCGCTGCCATTTCGATTCGTCGGGAGAACCGAAACTTTATGCATTCCCGGAGTCGCAGGAATTCGCGTTACGCGCACATATTGCGGAAGGAAAAGTCCCACACGCAAATCCGCTTGTTCTAACTGTGCCGCGGCAACATCGGTTCCGACACTCGTAAGCAAATTCAAAAACACATTATTCGTTTCCATTTGCTTCTTCGCTTGTTGCGCAGCAATCGTCCGCGTTAAAACGCGAACCGCTGTGCGCCCGAGAGTTGCCGTCCGTTCTTCACTTAAATTTTTCACCAAATGCTTTGTGTTGTCGAGGTAAATTTCTGGACGGACCGCAGGATTTTTTCCATCCATGCGGACTTCAAAATTTTCCGTCCGATATGGCACATCTTTGCGTTCTGGAATTGCAATCGTTACCGAAATCGTGGTGCCTCCGTGCGAGCCGACAGCTGTTGCGGGGAACGGAATCGTCAAACTTTGCACATTTCCGGTCTGCGGATTTTTTCCCGTAAGATTCAAAATACCGCCGCGCACATAAGTTCCCGAAAGCATCCATTCTCCAAGAATTGCGCTGTGTCCTGCATAACCGATGACGATAATTTCGCCATTCGCATTATCCGCATATACGGGCAACATCGCAGGTGCATTCGGATGCGGGAATTTTAACGCTTTCACATCATCGCTTCGTCCCGCTTTTTGTAAACGGCTTTCGATGAACGCTTGCGCTTCGGCAGGGAGAACAGTCGGTTCTTCTTCGTAAGCTTTTGCTGCTTTGTAATAAGCGATTGCCGCATCATCGTTTTCGCCTTCCATTTCATAAACGAGCCCGATTAAATAACGCAAATAGCCCGCGTCATTTGTCTTCTGATTATCTTTCTGATAAAGCGCTTGGAGCGCAATATCGGCTGCGCGACATTCCACAAGCGCTCCGTCCACATCGTTCATCGCCAAATAATTGACGATGTTCATTTCATAAAGCGCGAGCACTTCGAACGGACGCGCACGATATGGACGCACGTTATCATTCGTCATCAGCGACACCGCTTCATTCGTCACCGACTTCGTATATAAATCTTCGTAAACTTGTTTGGCTTTTTCAAATTCGTCAGCGCTCTTTTTATACTCGCCATTATAATGGTAAAGAGTTGCCAAATCAAAGTGATACAAGAACACCGAATTTGAGCCGTAGAGTTTGTCCTGTTTGTCTTGGACTTTTTTAATGACCGCAGAAAAGCCTTCTTTTTCCAAAGGCTCCGAAAGTTCCTCGTAACGCGTCATCGATTTATTGGCGCAGCTGCAAAGGAAAACCACACAAAAGAGAAGCGTAAAAAGAGAAAAAGATTTCTGCATTATGGGGAAAATGCCGCAACATCGCGGCGGAAAAAGGAAAAGTTTTTACAAAAAAACGAAAGCGCCACAAAGACGCTTTCGCCATTTCAAATTACATCTTCACCGAAGCTTTGTTCATGTACTTCTTAATCTTCTTGTCGCCAATCCAAACGGTTTTGTGTGTTTGAATGTCAACGAGTTGAAGGTCGATTTGATAGAAGACAACTTGTTCGCCGCCTTCTTGGTCCACGATAGAATTCAAGCTGCCGGTGAGCATCAAATCCGCACCGATTTCTTGACCCGCTTCCTTGCGAGTTTCTTCGGTAGCGTTACCCGATTGGCTAGCGAGTTCTGCGCGGAGTTCGCCGCGTTCTTCAGCGTTTGCCACGAAGTCCACTTTACCGCTATTGATGAGAGCGCGTTCCATATCCTTGATGAAAGTTTCCACGTTAATGTGTTCGTGGCTCTTGTTGCGGACAGATCCAATCACAACCGTCGGAAGTTCACCGTTTTTACCCTGCAAAAGTTTATTGTACCAAGGACGAGCGATGCAATCCTGAATCATTTCTTCTGCAACCAAACGGGAGTCCGTATCATTCCACTTACCCGAAAGATCCACCACAGAATCCGATTCGATGCGGGTGACTTTTTTACCGCCCGAGCATGCAACCAAAGCAAATGCAGCAAAGCAGAGGATCGAAAGACGAAGCACTTTAGACATTTTGTACCTTCTTTTGAATTTTTGAATGTTTGTTTTTAATATAGAAAACCTTTCCCCGCTCGTATTCCAATTTTAACATCTTATCGGATAAAGCGTAAAACCCTAGTTTCGCACTTTCGTTTTTATTAGATTTGATAGACGCAGAATGTTCTGTAAGCTGGAGAAGCAGAATGAAAAAGCTTTTAATTCTTATCGCAGCACTTGCCGTTTGGACTTTTGCAGGGGAAGGTCGCCCTGTTTACAATCCGTATGCCAGTTACGGTTTAGAAATCGGCGTCAATAGACCGATGAACGATCGTTGGAAAGATAACCGCAAAGCATTCGGCGACGTCGGATTTATCGCAAACTATCAACTTCTTCCTTATACAAGCGTAACGGGCGATGCGGGCTATTCATTCCCCGGCAACGGATTTGATGTTAAATTCGGTATCCAGCAAATGCTTCTTCCCGCGGGCATTACTCCGTTTATCGGCGGTATGGCAGGTATTCAAGCCATCCCCGAAGATGATGATGCCGATACATTCGGCGACCGTTTTGGTCCGACCGTCGAAGCAAACGCGGGTATTTTCTTCTTCACCGAATCTTGGATTTCGATGCGCTTAAAAGGCTCGTATCAATGGACATTTGCCGACGAAATCAATCATAGTTTCGGCGTATCGCTCGGCATTCTCTTCGCCAATTCACGTCCGGGTCTCAAAGCGATTGATGTAAGCCGATGAAAATTTCTACTCGCGGACAATATTCGTTAGAAGCACTTTTGTGCATCGCTACCGAAGACCCCGAAAAGCCGTGTAGCATTCACACCATCTCGGAAAAAACGCACATTTCCGATGGCTATTTAGAGCAACTTTTCATTCCGCTCAAAAAAGCAAAACTCATCGTCGGTAGCCGCGGCATTCAAGGCGGTTACCGCTTGGCCAAAAGCCCGAAAGAAATTTCGGCTTACGAAGTTTTGACGCTAATGGAAAAATCGCTCAAATCCATTCCTTGCTTAAATGGCGATAAATGCGAACGCGAAAAAATCTGCGATAGTAAATTCGTTTGGGCATCGATTGATCATTCAATTGACAGCCTCATTTCACAAATTACCTTGGACGATTTAATTCAAGTTTACCGCGGCGTACAAGGAGAATTTTACGGATGAAAATTTCTACCAAAGGCCGCTACGGCGTCCGTTTCCTGCTCGACATCGCAGAACAAGGCGAAAATAAACCGTCCACATTAGCCGCCATTTCCGAACGTCAAGGAATTTCTCTCGCCTACTTAGGACAAATTGCGATTATCTTAAAGCAATCGGGATATATTCGTTCTATCAAAGGTTCAAACGGCGGATTTGTTTTAGCAAAACCTTCTCAAGAAATTCAATTGGATGAATTATTGAATACATTAGAAGGCTCAATGAAAGTCGTCGAATCGCCGCTTCCCTCCGAAGAAGAAACTCCTTACCGCACCGCCATCCGCATCGGTCTTTATCAAAAAATGGACGAAGCCGTTGAAATCGTCCTCAAAAAATTGACCCTCGACAAACTCATCTCCGGCAAAAATAAGCCGGAATATATGTATTACATTTAAATGAGAAGTGAGGAGCGCGGCTTCGCTTCGCGATAAACTTTATTCGGGTTACAAGAAAATTGATGAAAAGTTAGAAATACAAAAAGAGGAATTACAAGTGTAACTCCTCTAATAAATCAAACACGCTGCGCTTTTATTCTACATAGACCGGGCGAACTGAGTAGCCATCGCTACTGTAGGCGAAGCCCACGCCCAAGTGGTCCGAACGGAAGCCCTAAGCGTCGGCGTACTTGCTGGGGCCGTCTTTAGCAGTAGAGCTCCAGTAATTCCCATCAAAGCCAATGTGCCACAAGTCAGAATCGTAACGATACCCTGCTGTTGGCATAAAAATAGAGTTTCCGTTCGTTCCTATTACTTGGTAGCCTTTTTTTGTTTCATTCCAAGTCCATGTGCAGGAATTTTTCAATTCTTCCATTTCTTCTTCTGTCGGCATGCGCCACTTGCCACCCCAATTTGCGGTGGCCGCATCATATTCCGCATTTCCCGAAATATCCGTAAGCGATTTATTGTCGCAAAGTTTATAAGTTGCAGTGACATAACTTTCTTTCGGCTCAATTTCGCCCCAAGCAAAGTAATCACCGTAAGCAGTTTCGCTTTCTGCACCGACATTCATATTCGCCCATTAGACACTTAAACCTAAATCAACGGCTTCTATTTTTGCAGGCACATCACCGTAAACCGGGCGGATGGCAAGGCCTGCATATAAGAAGTAATAATCCAAGCCATGAGCACTTGAGGAAAGATACAGAACCGATGCCGTTCCACCTTGATTGTCATAAAAATTTGCGCTCCAATAATAGCCGATATTTTCTTTTTGCGTATATTCATTCACAATGAAGTCTGTTTTCGGCAAATAAATAAACACCTTCGATGGCCCGGTCACTTTATAGACTTCTTTACCCGATACGGTTTCAAGCGTCCAAGTACAGGATTCAATCAAGGCTTCAATTTCTTCTTTTGTCGGCATACGCCACTTGTCGCCTAACTTTGCTGTAGCCGCATCGTATTTTGCATTGCCGACAATCGACGTAATTGATGCATCATTGCAAATTTTGCAAGTGCTTTTGCTGTAAGATTCCTTCGGTTCAATTTCGCCCCACGCATAATAATTGCCAACGTCTGTAGGCGTTTCTGCGCCCAAATTGCGGTCGCCCCATTTGACGTTCAAGCCCAAATCCACCGCCTTCATTTTTTCTTCGACACTGCTGCTTGACTTCGCCGAGGAACTGGAGGACTTTACAGAGGAACTAGAAGATTTCGCAACGCTACTGCTTGACTTTACGGAGCTCGAAGACTTTACAGAACTCGAAGATTTCGGCTTGTAATTTTTATTGACCTTTACCGGGCGAACAGAGACCCTGCATACCCAACACCCATATCTTCCAAAGCAGGTTTTGAATCCTTCATCAAAACCATATCAATCCGCGATCCACCACGAAACATAGCTGCAATACCTATGTAAATAGCCTGAAATTCATTAAAAGCTCCTGCAGCAGGCAAGAATATCGATTTTTCATTGCAAGTCACACGATAACCATTCACCGATTCCTTTTTCGTCCATTCCAATTTACACTTGGTGACAAGTTCCTTCATTTCTTTTACGGTCGGCATGCGCCACTTGCCGCCCCATTTGGCAGCAGCCGCATCGTACTTTTTATTACCCGAAATATTGCTTGGGAGCGCCGAAACATTGTAAATCAACGTATTTTCGCTGTATTCATCTTTCGTCTCGGTTTCGCCGTAGGCAAAGTAATCGCCAAAGTCGGCTGCGTTTTCGGCGCCAATGTTGACTTCGGCCCAGTCAACGCTCAAGCCCAAGTCAACCGCCTTATATTTTTCTTCAACGCTAGAACTTGAATTCTTAGCAGAACTCGAAGATTTTGCATCCGAAGACGTTCCATCCGTTTTTTCGCTTGAACTAGACTTTTTCGTAGAGCTCGAAGATTTTGCGCTGCTCGAAGAAATTTCCTTGACATCAAGCCATTCCTTTCCGTCGCACACGTAAACGGTCGAATCGCTGTAAGTTAGCGCGTATTCGCCCTTACGCTTTTCGTCGCAGGTTTTGAGCGATTCCTTGTCTTCGACGACGTGTAAAGCCAATTTCCAGTCTTCGCTTTGGCATACATAATACGCTTCTTCGCTATTCACATAGAGCGTATCGCCATCGTTATCCTTGGTGCATTCGTCCAAGTCCTTTAAATTTTTGACTTCGTCGTAAATCGATTTGTAACTTGCCGAAGACGAACTCGAATCGTCGCCGCAAGCGGTGAATGTAAAGGCTAAGCCCAGAGCGGCGAAGCCGAGGAATGGGAGGTTGTAAAAGTTTTTCATCATAGCTCTTCGTTTCCTTTAAAATTCAAGGGTTCTAGCGATTCTAAATCCAATGGCACTTGCAGCGATTGCTGTTCCTAATGAATTTCTTCCATTTCTAGAAGTTAAAACGAGAGCATCATCAGCGCTCCTGTAAGAACCGCCACGAATGACATGCAATCCATCGTTCGAAGATTTTGGATAGGCTTCTGGATAGCTGCTTGCATATTCTTCATAATCGTTATTCCCATATCCATTCCAAGTCCATTCAGTAACATTTCCGTTCATGTCGTAAATTCCAAGTGAATTTGACCTTAGCGAACCCACTTCGTGCGTTCTATCGGAATTTTCGCTATACCATGCAATTGCATCTAAGCTTTGAGCGCCGGCATAGCTGTAGTTCCATTCCTTTGCAAAGACATTTCCACCGCGGGCAGCGTATTCCCATTCGACTTCGGTGGGTAACCTGTAGCCCAATGCTTCAAATTTTGCGTAAACCGTCTTATTGCTTGCGGCATCATCGCTTGTGTAAGCCTGCGTCAAAGATTCGTCAGAAAAATACACAATGCTATCTGCACCCAAAGTTTTTTTTCGTAAGTTCGTTGCAGAACACAATCGCATTAAACCATTTTACCGATTCGACAGGGCGTAAATTTTGAGATTCACCATCGGCCACCTTTTTTGCGGCTTCTTCACCGACAAAGTAACTTGGATTTGTTCCCATCACGGCGGTGTAAAATTCCTGAGTCACTTCGTACTTACCGATTGCGTAAGGTTTCAACTTTGTATTGTGATATTTAAAAATGTCACTGGCTTCACTATTCGGTTTCACAAAGGCAGTCGTTTCAACAACTTTAACAAGCCCCGTATTTTGGTACATAACTCCATCGACAATCAACTTGCCGTAATTTTTAGGAGTCATCTTGTAATTTTCATTTGTCTGTACCGGGCGAATCAAGGCGCCATATTTCCAATCATAGAAGCTCAAGTCAGCCCCATAGGATTCAGCAAAATCCAAAATTTTGCCCACCTGTGCTGAATTTTGCGCTGTTTGAGAAACCCAATAAGTGCCACCATCCTTACTCAAAGTGTCCTTTCCTTCCACATAGCCGCCCGCAGGCATAAAAATGGTTTTGGCGTTACATGTCACCGCATAGCCGCCGACGCTTTCGCCTTTGGAATTTTTCTGGCTGCTGAATTTCCAAGTACACTTTTTAAGAAGTTCTTCGACTTCTTCGGGCGTTGGCATGCGCCAGTTTTTGCCCCAGTTTTTTGCAGCGGCATCGTAAGAAGCATTCCCTGCAATGTCAGAGGTTCCGACTTTATAATAGTCCGTAATTTGGGCATCGGAATCTTTGAATTTTTGAGATTCTTCGTCGTAGGATTCTTTAGGTTCGACTTCGCCAAATGCGTAATAGAAGCCCACATCGGCTTGCTGCTCGAGCTTTCGGCAACGCTTGAACTTGAAACCTCGGTCGAACTTGACGACTTTGTGTCTTTGTTGGAACTTGAGGATTTCGTTGAACTGGAAGATTTGGAATTCGAGGATTTTCCGCTCGAACTAGAAACCTTGGTCGAACTCGAAGATTTGGAATCCGAGGATTTTGAATTTGAAGATTTAGCGTTAGAGCTAGAACTTACCTTCGTCGAACTCGATGACTTCGAAGACTTTGTGGAGCTCGAAGATTTTGATTTTGACTCCGAAGACGTGACGCTGCTCGAGCTCGAATCTTCTTCTATTGCGGGTTCATCGGGACCTGCCCCCGAACTGGAATCGTCGCAGGCAGTGAATGTAAAAGCTACGCCGAAAGCGACGAGACTTGTCAAAGTGGATTTAAGGATAAATGATTTCATACCAATTCTCCAAAAGTGGATTTAATTTTAATCATAGTAAACAAGTATGATTTTTGGAAGACTTATCTGTTTTTTTCTTACTATACTTATTTTATCCATTATTTTGCTGCGAAGCCGCCTTACTCTAAACGATCACGCTCCCTGGTGACTGCAGTTCAAAATTTCCCTCCCCATTTCTAATACAAAAAAAGCCCCGCAGCACGCGGAGCTTTTTCCAAAACAAAGGGTTAAAGATATTAGAAGCGGAAGTGTGCGAATGCGCGGTTCGCTTCAGCCATCTTATGCACATCCTGTTTCTTACGGATGGCATTGCCTTCGTTATTCTTAGCAGCAACGAGTTCTGCTGCAAGACGTTCGGCCATATTTGCTTCAGTACGGCTACGTGCTGCAGCCAAAAGCCAACGAAGAGCGAGAGCCTTTGCACGATCCGGAGCGACTTCCATCGGAACCTGGTAGTTTGCACCACCGATACGACGGGACTTCACTTCGAGCTTCGGCTTGATGTTTTCAAGGCATTCTTCGAACTTAGCAAGCGGAGTGCCTTCGCCTTCCACTTTCTTGTTCAAAATGTCAAGAGCAGTGTAAACGATTTGTTCTGCAATCGTCTTCTTACCTTGCTTGAGAACAACACCGATGAGTTCGGTGATCAAAACGGAATGATAACGCGGGTCAGCAATTGTGCGCTTGTGGATTGTCTTTCTTCTTCTAGACATGTGCCCTTCCTTTACTTCTTAGCCGGAGCTTTTCTCTTCACGCCGTATTTAGAACGTGCTTGGTTACGACCGTTCACAGCCTGGGTATCGAGAGTACCGCGGATAATGTGGTAACGAACACCCGGAACGTCCTTGACACGACCGCCACGGATAAGAACAATGGAGTGTTCCTGAAGGTTGTGACCTTCACCCGGGATGTAAGCGGTGACTTCCATCTTGTTGGAAAGACGGACACGCGCAATTTTACGGAGTGCGGAGTTCGGCTTCTTCGGCGTGGTGGTGTACACACGGGTGCAGACACCGCGCTTTTGCGGACTTTGTTTCAGAGCCGGCGAAGCGGTTCTGTTGAGGATCTTTTCACGGCCCTTGCGGACGAGCTGTTGTATAGTAGGCATTTTATTTTATTCCCTAATTTTGGAAACCCAAATATAGTTCTTTTTCGAATATTTTCAAGTTTTACCTATCAAATTATTCGAGATTTTCACCATTTTCTTCCGAGGCTTCGGAACCGGTGTCTGGCATCGAGAAAGAGACGCCTCCGGTTTGATAGTCCGATTCCACCTGAGCAGCACGGTTAGCGGCAGCCTCTGCTTCGGCATCGGAATCGATGACCACAACGTCACGCAGGTGACGGGCGCCTGTTCCGCAAGGAATCAGGTGTCCCATGATGACGTTTTCCTTCAGTCCCATCAACGGGTCCTCACTACCTTCAATAGCAGCACGAGTAAGGATCTTCGTTGTTTCCTGGAAGGACGCTGCAGAAATGAAGCTATCCGTAGCAAGCGAAGACTTGGTGATACCGAGAAGCATCGGAGTTCCCTTTGCTTCGGCACGACCTTCAGCTCTAAGCTTGTCGTTCTTCATGCGCAAACGTGCCTTGGAGATTTCTTCATCCGGAAGGAGCTCGGAATCACCAGGATCGGAAATTTTAATCTTACGCATCATCTGACGGACAATGCATTCGATATGCTTATCGGCGATGGCCACACCTTGCAAGCGGTAAACGGCCTGGATTTCGTTGACCAGGTGACGTTGCACAGCTTCGGGGCCTTGAACGCGGAGAATATCGTGCGGATCCACGGAACCGTCGCAGATTTTTTGACCTCTGCGAACACGGTCGCCTTCGAGAACCGCCAAGTGGCGTCCACGCGGAACGAGCACAGTTTGTTCTTCGTCGCCGTTTTTGATGATCACCTTTTGGTTGCCGCGTTCTTCGTTGCCGTATTCGACGATACCGTCGATCGGAGCGATCACTGCGACATTCTTCGGGACGCGAGCTTCGAAAAGTTCTGCAACACGAGGAAGACCACCAGTAATATCCTTTGTTTTACCCACTGCACGCGGAAGCTTTGCCAAGATTTCACCTTGCACAGCCTTATCGCCATCGTGAACAGAGAGAATTGCGCCATCCGGTAAGTAGTAAACACCGAGACGAGCGCCATCGGCATCGACCACGTTAATCGCCGGACGATGCTTACCGTGACGATCACTGATAACGGTCCAAGTTTCAACACCTGTCACGTCATCCTTATCCACACGATAAGTTGTATTTTCAATCAAATCCACAAATTGGATTTTACCGCTAGCGTTGCTGAGAATCGGGCTTGTGTACGGATCCCATTCAAAGAGCTTGGTATCCTTTGTCACCGTTGCGCCGTCTTCAACATAAAGGGTTGCGCCATACGGAATCTGCCAACGACCCTTGTTAATGCCGGTTGCATCATAAATCACAAGTTCGCCCATACGGCTGACCACGATTTTGCTTCCGTCATGATCCAAAGTGTTAACGTTATCCAATTCAATTTTACCATCGACCGGAGCGCTCTTCGAATTTTCAACCGTAAGACGGCTAGAAGCACCACCGATGTGGAATGTACGAAGTGTTAACTGCGTACCCGGTTCACCAATGGACTGAGCTGCGATAACACCGACCGCTTCGCCGAGATCCACCGGACGACCAGAAGCAAGCATACGACCGTAGCACTTTGCGCAGACACCGTTACGAGCTTCGCAAGTGAGAACCGAGCGCATCTTCACATGTTCAAGACCGGTTGCAGAAATTTTCGGCAAGTCGCGTTCTGTAACGAGTTCACCAGCCTTGACAATAACTTCGCCTGTCACCGGGTGAACGATATCTTCGACCGGAGCGCGACCGAGCAAACGTTCTTCGAGAGTGATAATGGTATCGTCGCCATCCTTGTAAGCCGAAATATCAATGCCATCTTTCGTATGGCAATCTTCTTCGACAATCACCAAGTCCTGAGCCACGTCAACCAAACGACGAGTCAAGTAACCTGCGTCAGCAGTTTTCAAAGCGGTATCCGCCAAACCTTTACGAGCACCGTGAGCCGAAATGAAGTATTCCATTTCGTTCAAGCCTTCGCGGAAGCAAGACTTAATCGGGTTTTCGATAACTTCTTGACCGCCGAGTTGCTTTGTCGGTTTCTGCATCAAGCCGCGCATACCCGAGAGCTGCTTAATCTGTTCGCGGCTACCACGAGCGCCCGAATCCGCCATCATGTAAACCGGATTGAATCCATCGCGGTCATGAGAGAGGAGATCCCACTGCTTTGCAGCCACATCGCTAGTCGTCTTCGACCAAACGTCGATGATCTGGTTATAACGTTCACCGTCCGTAATCACACCGTCTTCGTAGAGTTCACGAATGCGGTTGACCTTTTCGGTTGCTTCTTCGAGGAGTTGTTGCTTTTCTGGCGGAATCACCATTTCAGCGATAGCCACAGAAGAGCCCGAAATTGCAGCCCACTTATAACCGAGAGCTTTCAAATCATCCAAATATTCCACGGTGACGCGATTGCCGGTACGACGATACAAATCGTCAATCGACTTTGCAATCACTTTCTTGCCGAAGGTTTCGTTTGCAAAACCCACTGCATTCGGGATGATTTCATTCAAAATAATTCGACCCATCGTCGTCTTGATGAGCGACGGTTCCTGCAAGGTGAGGAACTTAATCTTTTCGCCCTTCTTAGCGACAACTTCAGAAACACCGTTATCATCCGGTTGTTCCATCAAGCAACGAGTGTCTTTTTCCAAAGCACCCATGTAAATTTTTCTTCCGGCAGGAAGACGCAAATAGCATTCGGCGTTGAGGTCAATTTTTCCGTTGCCATAAGCGCGGAGAGCTTCTGCTGCATCGTAGAAATGCATACCTGCACCCAAACGGTTCGGACGCGGCTTCGAGATGTAGTAAAGTCCAAGCACGATATCCTGACCCGGAACAGCAATCGGAAGACCCGAAGCCGGGTGAAGAATGTTATTCGACGAAAGCATAAGCACGCGGCATTCCAACTGCGTTTCGAAAGAAAGCGGAAGGTGCACTGCCATTTGGTCACCATCGAAGTCTGCGTTGAATGCAGTACAAACGAGCGGGTGCAAACGAATCGCATTTCCTTCGATCAATTTCGGATAGAACGCCTGAATACCCAAGCGGTGCAGTGTCGGAGCACGGTTAAGCATCACCGGATGGTCTTCGATAATTTCTTCGAGAATGTCCCAGACTTCGGGCTTTTCGGCGTCCACAAATTTCTTTGCAGCCTTCAAAGTATAAACCGTTCCCGATTCTTCCAAGCGTTGAATAATAAACGGCTTGTAAAGTTCCAAAGCCATACGCTTCGGAAGACCGCACTGGTGCATTTTCAATTCTGGTCCGACGACAATCACCGAACGACCCGAATAGTCAACGCGCTTACCGAGAAGGTTCATACGGAAGCGGCCTTGCTTACCCTTCAAAAGTTCCGAGAGGGACTTGAGCGGGCGATTCGAACCGACGCGAGCCGTGCGACGACCGCTATCAAACAACTGGTCAACCGCTTCTTGCAACATACGCTTTTCGTTGCAAAGAATCACATCCGGAGCCTTGATGTCAATCAATTTCTTCAGACGATTATTGCGGTTAATGACGCGGCGATAAAGTTCGTTCAAGTCAGAAGTGGCGAAACGACCACCATCCAGCGGAACGAGCGGGCGCAAATCAGGTGGAATCACCGGCAGAACATCGAGGATCATCCATTCCGGCTGATTCGAAAGTTCCTTTGCCTGAGCCGGATACTTTTCGCGGAATTCGCAGAAAGCGTCGAGCAAATTGAATTCTTGGCCTTCAATTTTTGCTGCATAGCCGCCTTTGCGTTCACCATCAGCACCGACAACGCCATACTTAAAGTCTTCGACTTTTTCAGCGAGATCTTTAATTTTCGGCGAAGCGTTATTCTTTTTCTTTTCCGGATTTTCGTAGTAAGAAAGGAAATCTTCCATCTGCGATTTTTTGAAGGCTTCAACAATCTTCAAACGCTTGATGGCTTCGTCGCGTTTCGTCTTCGACTTTGAATTTGCATCGACACGGAGTTCTTCCGAGAGCTTGACAAAGTCAACATTGGCGAGGAGCTGCTTCAAAGCAGAAGCGCCCATCTTTGCCGAGAAATGACGACCTTCTTTTTCCAAGTCTTGATACTTGAATTCATCGATCAATTCATTCTGCTTCAAATCGGTATCGCCCGGATCCAGCACAATGTACTTTTCGTAGTAGATGATGTTATCCAAAGACTTGGTATCGAGATCCAAGATGGCTCCGAGCACACACGGCTGATTTTTTACAAACCAAACGTGAGCAAGCGGAATAGCGAGTTCAATATGACCCATGCGTTCACGACGCACTTTGGAATGGGTAACTTCCACACCGCAGCGGTCGCAGATAACGCCTTTGAAACGAATACGCTTATACTTGCCGCAGTTGCATTCCCAGTTCTTCACCGGTCCAAAAATGCGTTCGCAGAACAAGCCGTCACGTTCCGGCTTAAAGGAACGGTAGTTGATCGTTTCAGGCTTGGTGACTTCACCATAAGACCACTGACGGATCAAATCTGGAGAAGCGAGGTGAATCGAAACTTCACCGCTATTGTTTTCAGAATAATCAAAAGTTTCTTCTGACATATTACTTTTCTCCACTTGTCTTGATGTCGAGGCAGAGCGAACGAACTTCGCGAATCATCACGTTGAAGGATTCGGGGATTCCCGGTTCCGGCGTATTCTTGCCGTGAACGATAGCGTCATAAATCTTCGAACGACCCATCACGTCATCGGACTTCACCGTCAACAATTCCTGCAATGTGTAAGCAGCACCATAAGCTTCGAGAGCCCACACTTCCATTTCACCGAAGCGCTGACCACCGAATTGGCTCTTACCGCCGAGCGGCTGCTGCGTCACGAGTGCGTAAGAACCGATCGAACGAGCGTGAATCTTATCTTCAACAAGGTGACCGAGCTTGAGGTAGTACATATAACCGATTGTCACCGGGTTCAAGAACGGTTCACCGGTACGGCCATCGTAAAGTTTTGCCTTACCGATAATCTGTCCGTGTTCCGGATCCATCTTGTAAGAAACAATCGGCATCTTCTGGTAGGCTTTTTCCAATTCGCCAACGATATCGTCGAAGGATGCACCATCAAATACCGGCGTTGCAATCTTCATGCCGAGAACTTTTGCAGCCCAGCCCAAGTGCACTTCCAAAACCTGACCCACGTTCATACGAGAAGGAACGCCCAGCGGGTTCAAAAGGATTTGAATCGGACGACCATCTTCGGTAAACGGCATATCTTCAACCGGAACGATCTTCGATACGCAACCCTTGTTACCGTGACGACCAGCCATCTTGTCACCGACTTGGAGCTTTTTCTTCTTGGCAATGTAAACTTTCACCGTTTGGAGAACGCCCGGCTTGAGTTCATCACCTTTCGTCACCTTATCGATTTCCTTTTCCATCGTACGGGTCAAGCGATCAATCGATTCGTTTGCAACGGTAAGAAGACCAGCAGCCTTTTCTTGAGTTTCTGCATCGTCACGAGCAAAGGTCGAAGACGGAGCAATCGTCAAGAAGTCAAGACTGTTGAGCATCTTTTCGTTCAAAGTTGTTCCTTCCGGAATGCGAACTTCGTGGGTATCAATATCCACAATGCTGCCCGAAACTTTGCCCGAGAGCATTTCAATCATCGCATTGGTGCAAGTCGTCTTGATCTTATCAATATCGGCTTGGAACTGTTCCTTGATTTCGTTAATCTTTTCTTGATCTTCTGCGCGGCTCTTCTTGTCGTTATGATCTTTACGGCTAAAGACACGCGTTTCAAGAACGATACCCTTCATGCCCGGAGGCGCAACGAGAGAAGTATCGCGCACATCGCCCGCTTTTTCACCGAAGATAGCGCGGAGAAGTCTTTCTTCCGGAGAAAGTTCCGTTTCACCCTTCGGAGTCACCTTACCGACGAGAATATCGTCAGCGTGCACTTCGGCACCGACGCGGATAATGCCGCGTTCGTCAAGGTTCTTCAAAGCATCTTCGCCGACGTTCGGAATTTCACGAGTGAGTTCTTCCGGTCCACGCTTGGTTTCGCGAACTTCCACTTCGTATTCTTCTACGTGAATCGAAGTGAATGCGTCCTTAATCGCCAATTCTTCGGACACGATCACAGCATCTTCGTAGTTGTAACCATTCCACGGAATGAAAGCGATGAGAATATTTTTACCGATTGCGAGTTCGCCGTGATCCGTCGAAGCGCCGTCCGCCAAGACGTCACCCTTCTTCACAAAGTCGCCTACATTGACAACCGGTTTTTGGTTAATGCAAGAATCTTGGTTCGAACGTTCAAACTTGCGGAGGAGATAAGTATCCACCGGTTCGTGATCCAAGAATTCAAAGTTTTCGCCAAGTCCTTCCAACGGTTGGAATTCGCCGTTTTCGTCCAAAGTTCCGCGTTCGATAACGACAGTCATCGCATCGACGAACTTCACACGACCTTCATGCTTTGCACGCACAACGGTACCCGAATCCAATGCGGCACGACGTTCCAAACCAGTGCCCACCACCGGAGCTTCGGTGCGGAGCAGAGGCACAGCTTGACGCTGCATGTTCGAACCCATCAATGCACGGTTAGCATCGTCATGTTCCAAGAACGGAATAAGACCAGCTGCGACCGAGATAATTTGCTGCGGAGAAACGTCCATCAACTGGATGCGTCCTTCGAGAGCTTCGCTATCGACGGTTTTCAAATCAAATGTCGGTACAACGCCATTTTCAAATTTGCCCGATTCGTCCAGTTCGCCGCCGATTACGACGCGAGCTTTCAACGGATATTCATCCTTTTCACGAACCATCACAAAGTCTTCGGCGAAAGAAGTCAACTGATGACGTTCTTCCACATCCGTTTTTTCTGCATCCGAAGCTGCACTTGCAAGCATTCCTGCAAACAGCGGATCAAAACCCGCATTCTTCAAAACGGTATTGGCCGGAGCAATGTTAAAGGCATCTTCTTCGTCAGCCGTCAAATAGACCACGAAAGACGAAACGACATCATAAACCTTAGACGATTGCAAAACATAATCAGCTTTACCCTTAAAGGCTTCAAGCGGATTACCGTTGCGAACGAAATAGCTCGAACCATCATCGTTCTTAAATTCAAAGACTTTGTTCACAAAAGAATCAAAGAGAACGCGTTGGTTGTTGTCCAAATTCGAACGAACTTCAGCAATGTCCTTTGCGCCAAGTTCTAATTGCACAAAAAGACGCGGTTCGCGGACAAATCCTTTGTACAAACCAAAGTGCCACTTTTCTTCGGGGAAGTAAAGCGACTTGCCGTCTGCGCCCTTAAATTCTTGCAAACCGACAATGCGATACGGCGTTTCGATAAAGCCGAAATGGTTCACCACCGCATAAGTTGCAAGAGAGTTAATAAGACCGATGTTCGGACCTTCCGGTGTTTCAATCGGGCAAAGGCGTCCATAGTGAGTATAGTGAACGTCACGAACTTCGAAGCCTGCGCGTTCACGAGAAAGACCGCCCGGGCCCAAAGCAGAAAGACGACGCTTGTGAGTCAATTCCGACAGCGGGTTCATCTGATCCATGAACTGCGAAAGCTGGCTAGAACTGAAGAACGATTGCACAACCGTATTCACCGTGCGAGTATTCACCAAATCCCGCGGAGTCGGCGTTTCGTTATCGCCCGAGGTAAAGTTTTCACGGATGACGCGAGCCATACGAGAAAGACCGACAGAGAGTTGGTTCGCAACCAATTCCCCAACAGAACGGGTACGACGGTTTCCAAGGTGGTCAATATCATCCAAGACATAACCATCAGCGTCGCAATAAAGACCGACCATGTATTCGAAGATACCGAGGAAATCCGCTTCGGTCATCGTCATCGTGGTCAAAGACGGCTTTGAAAATCCTTTTTCAGCAAGAATTTTTTCAATCGCCGGAGTATAAACTTTTGCATTCAAACGATAACGGCCAACTTCGCCGAGATCGTATTTGCGCGGATCATCCAAGAAAGTGCTTTCGAATGCAATCTGAGCGGTCGCCATATTCGGCGCTTCTTCCTGCGATTGATGCATTACAAAGTAAATCAGCTTCAAAGCTTCTTCTTTGGTCTTGCACTTATCCGCCAAAAGCGTGTTGTGGACGAGCATATTTTCTTCATCTACAGCGATGAAAGAAATTTCAAAAATGCCGCTTTCTGTTAAACGAGCTGCGCATTTGTCGTCAAAAACACGGTTAGCATCCAAGATGACTTCGCCCGAAGATGTGTCAATCACATCGGCAGCCACAATACGGTTGTAGTAATCTTCCATATTGCCAGCAGAAAGAGTCACCTTTTCAATATTTTTATAGAAAAGCGAAATAATATCTGCAGTCGTTTCGAAACCGATGCAGCGGAGAAGAGCCGTCGCCGGAATCTTCTTTTTGCGGTCGATAATCAAATAGAGAATATCGCCGTCCGTATTAAATTCTACCCATGCACCACGATGAGGAATGATGCGGCTCTTAAAATTCGAGCGTCCGTTCGGGAGAAGTTCTTCGTCAAAGCTTACACCAGGAGAACGGTGCAACTGAGAAACGACAACGCGTTCTGCGCCGTTGATAATGAAAGTTCCATTCTCCGTCATGATCGGCAATTCGCAGATCAAAACATCGTTTTTGATTTCTTCCTTCAGTTTGCGATCTTCGCCATCTTCTTCAAAGACCTGAAGAGAAAGATTTGCATGCAGAGGAATGGAGTGAGTAAGCCCGCGTTCACGGCATTCACGAAGACTGTATTTGGGAATGCCAAAGAAGTAGCCTTCGTACTTGAGCGCGAAGAGCTTCTTCACGTCTGTGATGGGGAAAATGTCTTGGAAAACACGTTCCAAACCTACTTTGAGACGCTTCTCGGGAGGAACGCCATTTTGGAGGAAGTGGTCATAAGAAGCTTTCTGCACTTCGACCAGATATGGAAGTTCCAGCTGGAACTTATTGGAGGAATAATTCTTTCGCTCCGTCATTTTAAAACCTCATCCAGTGAAAAAACTAAAACACGGGAAAAACACCAAAAGCCCACACATGCGTGCAGGCATTTTGGCGTATTCGAATTAACGAATCGAAGGCATTACTTCAGAACGACCTTGGCACCAAGATCTTCGAGTTCCTTCTTCATCTTTTCAGCGTCAGCCTTCGGTGCGCCTTCCTTGACGACACTGTCAGCCTTTTCGACCATTTCCTTGGCTTCCTTCAAGCCGAGGCCGGTGATTGCACGAACAGCCTTAAGAACAGCCATCTTGTTGGCGCCGCATTCAGCGAGAACGACGTCAAATTCAGACTTTTCTTCAGCAGGAGCTGCACCAGCAGCTGCAGCGACGACAACGCCACCCGCAGCAGCTTCAATGCCGTGTGCTTCCTTGAGGTAGTCAGCCAACTGCTTGGCTTCGAGGAGGGTAAGACCCGCGATTTGATCACCAATAGCCTTGATATCTGTTGCCATGATGTTTTTCTCCAATTATTCCGTTTTGAAAAGTTATTTGTGAGTGGTTGTGTAGAGAACTTAGGCGGATGCTCCAGCCTGTTCCTTCTCCAGTTTTTCCGTGAGAGATTTGAGTTGACCCGCAATGGTCGAACCCGGTCCAAGAATGATTGTGACCAACTGAGCAAGCATGCCTGCGCGGTCTGGAATCTTGGAAAGTTCAACGACATCGGAACCCGGGCGAACTGCACCATCCAGGTACAAGCTCTTAGCAACGAGGAAATCCGGATTTTCCTTATGGAATTTTTCGATTTCACGTGCCGGGCTAATCGGATCATCGGCCGGACCGACCATGACGGAAGTTGCACCCTTGAGTGCATCGTCAAGACCAGTAACGCCCATCTTTTCAAGAACCTTCTTCAAGAGAGTGTTCTTGACAGCGACATACTTAACGCCCTTGGACTTGAGATTCTTACGGAGCTTGTTGTCCAGTTCAACAGGGATCTTCTCATAGTTGAGAAGGAAGATCGAAGTTGCACCTTCAAACTCTTTAACGATAGAATCAACTTTCTGTTGTTTTTTAACTACAGCTTTCATTGTTTATCTCCTATCGTGTAAGGCTCATGTCGAGTTTGAGACTCGGCGTCATAGTTGCCGTAATAAAGAGGCTCTTGATGTAAGTGCCCTTAGCGGTCTGCGGCTTGTTCTTAATCACAGAATCAATCACAGCTTTTACGTTTTCAACGAGCTGCGGAACTGTGAAAGACATTTTGCCGACCGGAGCATGCACATTAGCGCCCTTGTCAACACGGTACTGAATTTTACCAGCCTTAAGTTCCTTCACGGTTTGAGCGACGTTAATCGTCACCGTGCCGGACTTCGGGCTCGGCATAAGTCCACGAGGACCGAGCACACGAGCAACCTTACTAATCACCGGCATCATGTCGGGAGTCGCAACGACTGCATCAAATTCGAGCCAGCCTTCCTGGATCTTCTGGACCAAGTCTGCACCACCAACGTAATCAGCACCTGCGTCCTTTGCTGCTTGGAAATTGTTGTCCTTGCAGAACACGAGAACGCGGACCTGACGACCGGTACCGTTCGGGAGCACAACCGTGCCACGGACAGCTTGATCGGAGTTTTTGGGATCTACACCGAGATTGAAATGAAGCTCGACAGTCTGGTCGAACTTAACCTCGGATTTTTTAAGAATTTCGAGCGCCTGCTCGAGACCGTACGCTTGAGTACGGTCGAAAGCTTCAGCTACTTTCTTATACTTTTTTCCTCTGAACATGGTTTTCCTGTCAGAAATAGGGTTAAGGTCTGCCTGATTAGTCGACAACATCGACGCCCATAGAGCGTGCGGTGCCCGCAACCATGCGCATTGCGGCTTCAATGTCAATTGTATTCAAGTCAGGCATCTTCTTTTCAGCGATTTCCTTGACTTGAGCCTTGGTGATCTTACCGACTTTTTTACGGTTCGGTTCGCCCGAGGCGGTTTCAATGCCAGCTGCTTTCTTTACGAGAACAGGTACAGGAGGAACCTTCGTAATGAAGGTAAAGCTCTTGTCAGCATAAACCGTGATAACCACGGGGATGATCATTCCCTTTTCATTCTGGGTCTGAGCATTGAACGCTTTGCAGAACTGCATAATGTTCACGCCCTTCTGGCCCAGAGCAGGACCTACCGGAGGAGACGGGTTTGCAGCCCCGCCGGGGATCTGAAGCTTAATATAACCTGCAATTTTCTTTGCCACTGTATTTCTCCGTTTCAGTATCCGCTGTTATAATGCACGTTCCGCTTGGTTAAAGCCCAATTCCACCGGCGTGGGGCGGCCAAACACAGAAACCATCACACGAAGCTTTTTCTTCTCTGCGAGAATTTCTTCGACCACTCCATCAAAGCCTTCGAACGGACCATCCTTAATGGAAACGGTATCACCAACAACATACGGATTCTGGATCACATCCTGTTCGACATCTTCTGTTTTGATGCCGAGCAGTCTATCGACCTCGCTCTGACGAAGAGGAACCGGCATCTTATTCTGACGACTAGTTCCTCCGAAATGAGTAACTCCTTGAACAGAAGTCACTAGGTGCTGGGTGAGCTCGTCCAGCTCCATCTCTATAAGCAAATACGCCGGGAAAAGCTTGGAGACCACGGTCTTGCGCTTTCCTCGGACGTTCACTTGCGTCGCAGACTCGGGGATGAGAATACGACCAAACTTGTCTTGAACACCTTCGCGTTCAATCAGCATTTCAATGTTTTTCTTGATTTTGCTTTCCTGACCGGAAAACGTATGGACTGCATACCATAACATAATGTTACCCACGTCCTAACAGTTTATCGACGACAAAGGAAAGACCTAAATCAATCGCAGCAATATAGCAACCCATGATAACGCTGAAAAGCATTACAACCAAAGTAGAACCTTTCAGTTCGTCCCATGTGGGCCAAGAAACCTTTTTCATCTCTTGGATGACTTCTTTGATGTATTGCTGGATCTTTTGCATATCATGACTCCGAAAGAAAGGAAGCAGGTCGGGAGGGACTCGAACCCCCAACCAACGGTTTTGGAGACCGTGACTCTACCAATTGAGCTACCGACCTAAAACCGCCTTACTTGGTTTCCTTATGAACTGTATGCTTGCGGCAGAACGGGCAGTACTTCTTGTACTCCACACGAGAGGGGTGAAGACGCTTGTTCTTGTCGCAATCATAGTTACGCTGATGGCAAACAGTGCATTCGAGCGTAATGAGTTCTCTTGGCATTGTTATTCCTTACTTGATGATTTCAGTTACAGAGCCAGCGCCGACCGTACGGCCTCCTTCGCGGATTGCGAAGCGGAGCTGCTGTTCCATAGCAACCGGAGCAATGAGTTCGACGTCGATAGTCACGGTGTCACCCGGAGTCACCATTTC
>NZ_QGHD01000023.1 GCF_003148885.1 Hallerella porci
ATGCTCCGTCTTTGCCAAAAATTGGCTTTCCTGTTTTGAACTGAGATGCTGCTTTTTTGATCATCTCTTTATATTCTTCGTGTGTCATCATAGTTCCTCAATTTACATCATTTTTCAAATGATGCTTGATGGTGAATGACACAGTTTTATGGATAGAGTCGCTTGCGACAATGCTTATCGAGATTTAGTAAATCAGATCAATGCAAAAATTATGCTCGAAGGCACTGCGGCGTATGAAAATTTCGTCAATTTCGCGAACACACATATTATGCAATATAAAATGAATGTTCTTACCAAAAGAAAAACAAAAACAGCCGCAGTGAATGAGGTCATTGATTCTTTAGAAATGTAAAATCAAAAAACGCTCGGCAAAGCCGAGCGTTTTTGTTTTTCTTATCCGAGCTTTTCTCGAATCCAATTGTTTGCATTCGAAATGGCTGCCGAGATTTTTTCGGGTTCGCGCGTTCCTGCTTGAGCGCGGTCTGGGCGGCCACCGCCTTTACCGTTACAAACTTTCGCAAGGTCACGCACCATATCGCCCGCTTTAATGCCTTTGGCTTGAGCGTTTTTCCCGACCATGACGACGATGCTTCCGTTGCCGTTTCCTTTATTCGCAATGACTGCGACAGAATCGACATCGAGTTTGTTTTGAACGCCGTCCATCAAAGTCTTGAATTTTGCGTCTTCGATAGACATTTCACGCACATAAAGATTGACGCCAAGAACATTGACGGCACCTTGTAACAAATCGGCTGCGGCAAGAGTCGCTAGTTCTAATTGAACAGATTGCAAACTCTTTTCCAAATTTTGCGTTTTCGCAAAAGTCTGTTGCAAGCGATTCAAAACTTCAGCGTCTTTGCAGCGGAGCTGTTCGCGAATTGCGCTCAAAATCTGGGTACCCGCACGAAGGAGCGTAAGCGCACCGCGGCCAGTCACCGCTTCGATACGGCGAACTCCCGACGAAACGCTCGATTCCGAAATGATTTTCACCATGCCGATGTTGCCTGTATTTTTCACATGCAAGCCACCGCAAAGTTCTTTCGAAAATTCGGCGCCCGATTCGCCCATTTTCACCACGCGGACTTTTTCGCCATACTTTTCGCCGAACAATGCCATAGCACCCGAAGCCTTCGCTTCATCGACGTCCATGACATCGGTATTCACCGGCAAGCAAGCCATGACTTTTTCGTTCACAATGTCTTCGACTTTTTGAATTTCCTCTTCGGTCATCGCATTAAAGTGGCTAAAGTCAAAACGCAAAAGTTCGTTCGAAACAAAGCTTCCTTGCTGTTGCACGTGAGTGCCTAAAACGCTGCGCAAAGCGGCTTGAATCAAGTGAGTTGCCGAGTGATTTTTACGAATGTCTGCGCGGCGGGCGTCGTCGACGGTTGCACAAAATTCTCCCGACATCGTCTTTTCATTGGCGACGCCTTTCTTCACTTTACCGCGGCAAATCGCAGTATCGTTAACCTTAACAGTATCGAACACATCGATTTCTAAATCGCCAGAAACGAGTGTTCCCTTGTCGCCCACTTGTCCGCCCATTTCGGCGTAGAACGGAGACGTTTCAAGAACGATTGACAAAATGCCTTTGTCTTCGCGGAAACGCACGACTTTGGTTTCACATACCGAAATATCGTAGCCCACAAAATTGGTCGAAGCTTCGCTATACTGCGTCCAGCCTTCGGTGCCCATCGTGTTGATGCCTTGCTTCATGTTCGCGCGGGCGCGAGCCTTTTGTTCTTCCATGCATTTTTCGTAGCCTTCTTCATCGATAAGCAGGCCTTTTTCTTCGGCCAAAATGCCTGTCAAATCCGGCGGGAATCCATAAGTATCATAAAGCAAGAATACTTTATCGCCCGGAATTTTTTCGCCCTTTTTAAGATCCGAAGAAATTACCGCAAAGCGTTCGAGGCCAGCGTCGAGAGTGCGGATAAAGCTTTCTTCTTCGCTCTTAATCACAGAAGCGACAAAGTCTTTTCTTTCGCGGATTTCGGGGAAGGCATCGCCCATCGTATCGGCTAAAACTTGGACGAGCTTGCAAATGAAAGGTTTCTTTTGTCCGAGCAAACGGGCAAAGCGGCTCGCGCGGCGTAAAATACGGCGGAGCACATAACCGCGGCCTTCGTTCGACGGGAGCGCACCATCGGCAATCGCAAAAGAGAGTGCGCGCAAATGGTCTGCAATCACGCGGTGCGGTGTGCCATCTTCGTTATCTTTGTAAGGAACGCCAGAAAGTTCTGCGACTTTACTAATAATCGGGGTAAAGACATCGGTATCGTAGTTCGAAGTCTTGCCTTGTAAAATGGCGCAAATGCGTTCGAAGCCCATACCGGTGTCGACGTTTTTTGCCTTCAGCGGAACAAGTTCACCATTAGACAAACGTTCATATTGCATGAACACGTTGTTCCAAATTTCAATGTAGCGATCGTTTTCGCCGTTCACGCCCTTAATCGGGTCTTTGAAAGTTTCGGCTTGAGTCGCGAGGTCGCCGCGGTCGTAGTGAATTTCGGAGCAAGGGCCGCAAGGACCTGTGTCGCCCATTTCCCAGAAGTTGCTGTGGGCGTCAAAACGCATAATGCGATCGTCCGGAAGTCCCGAGACATCTTTCCAAATTTGCCACGCTTCGTCATCGTCTTTGTAAACGGTGGCAAATAAACGTTCTTTCGGGAGTTTCCAAACTTCGGTCAAAAGTTCCCAAGCCCAAGCAATCGCTTCTTTTTTATAGTAATCGCCAAAGCTCCAGTTACCGAGCATTTCAAAAAATGTGTGGTGATAATTATCGCGGCCGACAACGTCTAAGTCGTTATGCTTGCCCGAGACGCGGAGGCACTTTTGGCTATTGCATACGCGCTTCCAACCTTTGGGATTATCGCCCAAAAAGATTGCCTTGAACTGGTTCATGCCCGCGTTTGTAAACATGAGCGTCGGGTCATCATGAGGAACCACTGGCGAAGAGCGCACAAATAAGTGGCCTTTGGATTCAAAGAACTTAATGAAAGATTCGCGCACTTGCGCAGAAGTCATCGTAGGCATAATTTATCCCTTTTGTTTTTTCGGGCGTAAAAATAGAAAAAGGAAATTCAGAGAAAAGGGTTCAAAAAAAACTAGCGGAATTTTATGCGGAGAAAAGAGAATGTAAATAGTGTTCATTTGAGCCCAAAAAGCGCAGCGCAAATTCTTACTATTTTCAATAACCTTTTTCGCTCAATTTACTAAATTTTTCCCCGTGGCTAAATTACCAGTTGTTTGTATAGTCGGACGCCCCAACGTGGGAAAGTCCTCTCTGTTTAATCGCATTCTCGGACGGCGTGCTGCTGTGGTTTCGGACCGCGAAGGCGTCACCCGCGATAGGCATTACCAAACCGCATCCTATCACGGACGCGAATTTACCGTCGTCGATACCGGCGGATTTTTGCCCGATGATACGGTCGACGTGCTTGCAGCGAATGTCCGCGATCAAATTTTCGCAGCGATTCAAGAAGCGGATTTGATTCTTTTCATGGTCGATTCTCGCGTGGGCATTACAAAGCTCGACGATCAATTTGCGAAGATGATTCGCAAACTCGATAAGCAAGTACTTCTCGTCGCAAATAAAAGTGAATTACCCGAAGACCGTAGTGAAAGTTGGGAATTTTTTTCTCTCGGAATGGGACAGCCTCGCACGATTAGCGCGCTCACTGGCTACGCTTGTCTTTCGCTTTTAGACGAAGTCATTTCGCTTCTCCCGAATAAAGGAGTTTCTAGCAAAGAAGAAGAAAAGCGTCCGATTCGATTCGCCATTCTCGGGCGACCGAATGCGGGCAAATCAACGCTGCTCAATCGTCTTCTCGGCGAAGAACGCGTTGTCGTCTCGGATATTCCGGGAACCACTCGCGATTCCATCGATTGCACGTTTACCGCCGACGGTGAAAAGTTTGTCGTAACCGATACCGCCGGTCTCCGCAAAAAAGCAAAAGTCGACGATGAAGTGGAAATTTTCAGCAATATGCGTTCGCAAGAAAGCATTCGCCGTTCAGATCTTTCGCTTCTCGTCATCGATGCAACTCTCGGCATTTCGGAACAAGATTTCCGCATTATTCAAGACATTCGTCAAGCGGGAAAAGGTCTGATTATCATTTTAAATAAGTGGGACATTCTCCCGAACAAGACCGAAAAATCGTTTGATCATATCGTCAAAGAAATGCGCGAACGCGAACCGCAGTTCGAATACATTCCGACTCTTTCCATTAGCGCCAAAGAAGGTCAGCGCGTCCATCGCATTTTACAAGAAATCCGTTCGGTTTACGCGAACTGTCGCCGCGTCATCGGGCGCGATCGCGTCGCCGAAGTTTTCGCCGATGCAATTGCCAAAAATCCGCATCCCGCACACGCTGGCCGCTTAGTCAAACTCACCCGCGCCTGCCAAATTATGGTGGAACCTCCCGTCATCGATATCGAAACGCGGAATCCCGAAGGCGTCGACGAATCGTATAAGCGTTACCTTCTCAAAACATTCTTTGAAGCGTTCCACTTGAACGGCGCACCGCTCCGTTTGAATTTTGACCGCAAACTCATCTTAAGAAAGGACGAAGACCTTGAACAGTTTACTCTCGCTTCCGATAGCGTATCTACTCGGGTCCATACCGACCGCAATTTGGGTCGCCAAAATCGTAAACGGTAAAGATTACGATATCCGCAATTACGGTTCTAAAAATTCCGGATTAACGAATACATTCCGCGTGCTCGGTGTAAAGCCCGCACTTCCCGTTGTCTTCGTCGATTTGCTCAAAGGATTTTTTGCACCGACGATTGCGATTTGGTTAAATGAAGCGTCCAAAGCTTCGGGCGGTCCGGATTATTTTTGGCTCCCGCTCGTCTGCGGACTTCTCGCGATTCTCGGTCATAGCTTTACTTGCTTTGCAGGATTCCGCGGCGGAAAAGGAGTGCTCACCGCTTTCGGCGTTTTCTTAGCGCTTGCGCCGGTGACGGCACTTCTTTCTTTTGCGGTTTGGGTGACGCTCACCGTCGTCACGAAATACGTTTCCGTCGGAAGTATTTCTGCTTGCGTTGCTCTCGCTGGGCTTTCGCTTTTCGGTTATCTTGCTCCGGATATTTATCCGCACGATCAAATTAACGAAGGCATTTTAGCAATCGCTTGGATCGTCGCCATCTTCGTCATCATCAAACACCGCGGAAACATTAAGCGTTTGATGAATGGAACCGAAAATGGATTTGGCAAAAAACGAAAAAAAGCATAGTTTATTAAAGGATTAACAAAAAGGTTAAAAATGAACGTTACAATTATCGGCACTGGTGGCTGGGGACTTACTCTCGGTCAAGTATTAAATGACAATGGTCATCATGTTTCTTTTTGGACTTTTTCGCAAAAAGAAGTGGATTTACTTTCGACGGAACATCAATATAAAGACAAACTTCCCGGAGTCATTTTCCCGGAATCGTTTACTTATACAACCGATATGAAGAAATCCCTCGAAGGCGCCGAAATGGTGCTCTTCGTCGTGCCGTCTCAGGTAATGGGAAATGTTTCCCGCGAATTTGCCAAATGCAAACCCGAAGGAAAAATTCCTCTGGTCGTCTGCGCAACGAAAGGAATTCTCGAAGGAACCGATCAGCGGATGAGCGAAGTCATCTTGGAAAATGTGCCTTGGCTCGATAGCGATCACATGGTAACTCTCAGCGGTCCGACTCATGCCGAAGAAGTTTCTCGCCGCGTTTATACGACAATCGTCGCCGCTTGTCCGAATGAACATTCCGCAAAAGAAGTGCAGAAAATTATGAGCAATAATTATCTGCGCGTTTACACTTCGACCGATCAAATCGGCGTAGAACTTTGCGGAGCAATTAAAAACGTCATCGCTATCGCAAGCGGTGTGCTTTACGGAATCGGTGCGGGCGACAATACGCGCGCAGCGCTCATTACCCGCGGACAAGCAGAAATTTGCCGCTTAGGACGCGCTCTCGGAGCCAATCCGCGGACATTTGCCGGCCTCGCTGGCATGGGCGACTTAATCGTCACTTGCCTTTCGCAACATAGCCGCAACCGTTACGTGGGCGAATGCATCGGTAAAGGCGAAGCTTTGGATCAAATCATGAGCCACATGAAAATGATCGCCGAAGGCGTGCCGACTTGCAAAAGTGCGAAAGCTCTCGCCGAAGAAGTCCACGTGGAACTTCCGATTGTGAACGCCGTTTACGAAGTTCTTTTCAACAATAAAAAGCCCGCGGACATTATTGAAATGTTAATGACCCGCGATTTGCGCTCGGAAGAAGAATAATTTTTACGAGCAAAACGAGGCAATGTGTGCGAGGTAAAATGAAGCAATTTTCCCTTTTCATCACAGGCCTCGTTTTTCTTTTTTCCGCCCTTTTATTCTCGGGCTGTGTGATGGTACAAAGCGATCCTCCCGGAGAAATTTATTCGGAAAGGCAATGCTATTACACTCCCGAAGGCGTTTACCACTGCAAAATGTGCTACGGCACCGCTTGCGCACGCGATCGTTACGCAGACCGCGTTTGCTATCTCGATGCAGATTCTCTCGTCATCTGCGAAATTTATCCGCAGTCCGTCGAATGGCACATGTATGTCAACACTTATCCGTATCCACCTCCTCCGCCGCCACCGCACAGGCGTCCGCCTCCAAGGCACTTCCGCGGAAGAGATTTCCGATAAAAAGCGAGAAATTGTATGAGCTGGGAATGTCATTTTTTAGATGGAACTCATTGCAATCGGCGCAACAAAGAATGCGATCCGGGTGACCGTGGCTGCGTCCTCGAAGGCAAATTTTATTTTCCCTTTGACGAGCGCAAAAATCAATTGCGCAAGCCAAAAAATGAAAAAGAAAAATAGCCGTTGCGCTGTAAATTCTTGCTTCCTTTGTTTGTAATATTCCTCACACCGAAAAAATCTCCCTTAACAAAATCCAACTCGATTACTATCTTTACGCAGTTCAATTTTGAACATAGGAGACAGAGATGTTTAAGAAAATTGCAATGGCTGTGGCTTTAGTTGCCGCTTCGAGTTTTGCAACTTGGGATTATTACGCAATCCCAGAAGCCGGAAAGGGAACCGTCAAGGGTCAGTTTAAATATGATACCGATGATCCGTGGTCCGGTTGGGGCATCAATGTGAGCGGTCGCTACATTGTGATGCCGAACTTGGAATTGTCTTTACAATCCTTCGGCTACGCTTCTTGGGAAATCGATGATACCGATGCAGACGGTAGCGGTCTCACCGACTTCATCTTCGGCGCTCGTTATGCCGTAATGCCGATTGTCAATGTGTTCTTGGATTTGCACATTCCGTTTGGCGATGAAGATGAAGGTGACTACGTCGGAAACGATGAATGGGGATTTGACATCGGTGGTCAATTTACTCAAGAAATCATCCCGAACTTAGCTCTCGGTACCGAAGCCGGTATTTATTGGGGCTTTGAACACAAAGACATTGATCCGGGTCTTCGTTTGAATCTCGCAGCAGAACTCGGCTACACGATTCAAGAAGTCGGTTTGACCCCGTTTGCAGGCTTTGAATTCAAGTATCGCTTGACCGAAACGGAAAGGGATGGTCATGGTCAAAACGATGACGGTGACGATCAATTCAATATGTGGATTGGCGTAGCTTATGCTATCAACCAACAGATGACTGTTGATGGCAAAATCAAGATGCGCTCGGGCGACATTGATGGCGATGCCACTCACTTTGATGTGAACTTCAGCTACAATTTCTAAGCGATTTTCATTTTGCAAAAAAGAGTCTCGGAAACGAGGCTCTTTTTTTATGAACAATTGATAAGTTCGTGCGTTTCAGCGCCGTCCTAATTCAAGTTGCATCTTATTTCCAAATCACTCGGCAATTCTTTTAATGCATTGCGAATTTCGGCAGCGGAATTTGCTTTGAGCAGTAAATTCATCCAAAAAATTTTTCCAACTTGCGGGATGTAAGCGTCCACGGGACCTAAAACTTCGACAGTTGGATTTTTTGTCGCTAAATCATTAGCAAAAATTTCGGCATGTTGATGTAAAAATTCGGCGTCGCGATGTCCGATGCGAATTTCGGCAACTTTTGCGTAAGGCGGATAATGCGCTTCAAATCGGGCAGCGAGTTCTCTTTCGGCAAATCCCAAATAATCGTGCGCCGTCGCAAATTGAATAATCGGATCGTCCGGATTATTCGTTTGCAAAATGACGCGGCCATTTCCGTTTGCGCGCCCCGCGCGCCCCGACGTTTGACTTAAAAGTTCGAAGAGACGTTCTCCCGCCCGAAAGTCGGGCACGCCCGCGCCGATTTCGGCGCCCACGACGCCAACGAGTTGGACGCCGGGGAAATCGTGGCCTTTGGCCACGATTTGCGTGCCGAGCAGCACCGAAAATTTCCGTTCTCGAAAATCCGAAAGAATCTGTTCTGCAGCTCCGACATTTGCCGTTGTATCGCGATCCATTCGAACCACTTTTGCCTGCGGAATCCATTCCGCAATTTCTTCTTCTAATTTTTCAATCGCTCCGCCCGCGAGTTCAAATTCCGAAGAACCGCATTCGGGGCATTTGGCGTAAAGCGGGAAAAGGCGTCCGCAGTAATGGCAAAGAAGTCCGCTGTGCTGCCGATGATAAACGAGCGGCACTTTGCAAACGGGACAATTAAATGTGTTTCCACATTCCACGCAAATCCGCGATTTCGAATAGCCGCGGCGATTCATTAAAATGATCGCTTGATTTCCTTCGTCCACTGTTTTCGAAATCGCTTCACGCAATTCTGTCGAAAGCAAAAGCGATGAATCTTGCGTGCGCATTTTTTTCTTCATATCGACAATCGTAACCTGCGGCATTTCGACTTCGGTCGCACGATGCGTGAGAACGATATATTTTAACTTGCCCGATTTCGCAGCGGAAAATGTTTCAAGCGAAGGCGTTGCGCTGCCGAGAAGAACGAGCGCGCCCCATTTTTTCGCTTCGTAAAGCGCTAATGTCCGCGCGTGATAATTCGGCGTCGAATCTTCTTGCTTATAAGATGAATCGTGCTCTTCATCGAGAATCACCAAATCAAAATGAAACGGCGAAAGAATTGCGCTCCGCGTCCCGATGACAATGTGCGCTTTTCCCGAAAGAATTTTTAACCAAGCGCTGCGTTTTTTCGGAGCCGAAAGCGCAGAATGTATCACGGGAACTGAGAAACCTAAAAATTCCGAAAAGCGAGAAGCCGTCTGCGGCGCAAGTCCGATTTCGGGAACGAGGATGAGAACATTTTTCCCCGCTGCCAATGCGCTCGAAGCGAGCTCCATATAAACCCGCGTTTTTCCGCTGCCCGTGACTCCGTGAAGCAAAGCTCCGCGGAAACCGTTTTGCTGAAAAAGCAACTCTTTCAATTCTTCTAACGCTGCATTTTGTTCTACCGTTAACGGCGGATTTTCTTTCTGCGGTTTTGCGCTGACAATTTCTTCTTTTTCGACAATGAGCGCATCCAAATATTTTTCAAAATCTTTGGGCAAAAATGCATTTAACGATTGCATCGGCGTCGCCAAATAATACTTCGACGTCCATTCGAGTTTTTGCATAAAGCGTTCGTCAAAAACATAACCCGATGCATGCGGAAACGCTTGCTTGATTTTTTCGAATGCGGGCACTTCTTCGCTGACTTTTGAAACGACAGCGATTTCGGGTTTACGATGTCCTAACTGCACCCAGACAACGCTTCCCCGTTGAATATTAAAGTCCGCAGGAATCGCATAAGTAAAAAGCATCGGAGCAAGCGGCACATAAACTTCGCAAAAGCGAGAAAACGCTTTACAAGAAAGCGGCTTAGAAATTTCTTCGGGAGGAAGTGTTCGGGGAATTCGCATCGTCAAGAAATTAGAAATAAGCGGCTTTTTTCAGTTTCCATTTCCTTTTTTCGGCGCATTTATTTAGATTAAATGCAGCTAGCTCAACCGCGTTTTTAACGCATTGATTTTGGAGAACTTTCTATGGGATTTTTTAATTTCTTTAAGCCCGAATGGCAACATTCCAATGTAAACGTCCGCAAAGAAGCTGTGATGAAACTTCGACCGAGTGCGGATCAAGGGCCTATCGAAACCGTTGCAATGAACGAAACCGATTCAGAAATTCGAGGCATTGCGATTCGAAAATTAAACAGTCTTGAAATTCTAAAGAAAGTCGTCGCCTCCGAAACCGATCCGTCAAACAAACGCGATGCAGAAAACCGCCTTCTTGAACGCGCTGCAGAACATTTGAAAAATTTCCGCGAAGCCGCGACCCAGTTAGAATTAGACGCCGTTGCCAAAGTGGCAAATTCTCGTTTTGCCGACGACTTGCTCAAGTCGATGCCCAATTCGGAATTGCGTTTAGCGCTCACCCAAGCGACGACGCGTCAAAGCGCCTTGGAATATGTCGCGCTCAAAGATCCGAAGACCGATGTCGCGATGGCAGCACTCGATAGCATTGAACGCATCAACATGCTGCAAAATATTTTCCAAAATTCTCGCCACACTTCTGTCCGTCAAAAAGCGGGAGAACTTCTCCGCAAAAGACAAAACGACGGCAAAAAGAAAGAAGCCGAAAAAGACGAAACGATTTTGCTTTTCCAGAAACGCGATGCGATTATTCAGCAAGCGCAACGCCTCGCCGATTCCAAAGATTACATGACGAATCAAGCGGAATTTGAAAAGCTTTTGCAAATTGCCAAAGACTTGGGAATGGGTCCTGCCGAAGCCGACTTGAACCGCGTTATCGAAAGCTATCAAGCTCGCCGCGCCGCAGAACAAGCCCGCTTGGATAAAATTCGAAAAGAACAAGAAGAAAAAAGCGAAAAGCAGAAATCTCTCGAAGCGACGATTGCAGAAATCGATAAATTGCTCGAGACGAATGCCCGCGAAAACAAAGAAAAAATCGAAGAACTCATCGCGAAGTTCAAAGAATTAAATGGCGACGCAGACAATGCGATTAGCGGACTTTTCAAAATGTCCGTCGCCCGCTTCAATCGTTTGACCGAACAAGAAGCCGAAAAAGTGGAATTGCGCGCAAACCGCGAAGAAATTTTGGCGCAGTTAAAACTTCTCGCCGAATCGGATGACATTTCAAAATCGGCAGAGCACAAAGTCAAAGCGCTCGCCCGCGCGTGGGAAGAATTGCCGCTAATGGAAGGCGAAGATCCCGATTTGCAGACTTACAATTCTCTCCGTAGCAAACTTTCTGAAAAGTTCAATGCCAAGCGCGAAGCCGACGAAAAAATCTTCAACGAAAATGCGACGAAACTCCGCGCAATTATTGAAGACGTCAAAAAAATTGACGAAAACGGAGACTTCAAAGAAATTTCAGCAACTCTCCGCGATTCGTATAAACGTTGGAAAGAAATTGTCGGCGACGATAAATTCCGCTACAAAGAAATTTGGCAAGAATATCAAGCCGCAACATCGCGATTCAAAGAAATGCAAGAATGGGAAGTCTGGCACAACGAACACGACCGCGAAGCTCTTCTCGAAGAAATTTCCGCTTTGGCTCAAGAAGAACCGAGCAAAGAAATGCTTCTCAAATTGCGGAATTTTGCAAATCAATGGAAATCCATCGGGCTCGTTTCCCCTGCTCACGTCAACGATTTCCGCGAACGCTTCCGCACGCTTTTCGAAGCGATTATGACAAAGTGCGCTCCGATTATTCAAGAACAAGAAGAAGAAAAAAAGAAAAATCTCGTTCTCAAAGAAGAACTTTGCGCACAAGTAGAAGCGCTCTCGAACGAAAGCGAAGTCAACTGGCGCGATAAATACAAGACGATGCAAGAACTGCAAGAAAAGTGGAAAGCCATCGGCATGATTCCGAAAGAAAGCGTGCAACCGATGTGGGAACGTTTCCGCGCCGCAGAAAATGCCTTCTTTGCAAAGCACAAAGAATTTGTGAAGCAAGAAGATGTCGTCCGCGAAGAAAATTATCAAAAGAAAGTCGCACTTTGCGAAAAGGCCGAAGCGCTTTCCGCTTCGTCGGATTGGAATGCCGCCTCCAAAGAATTCCGCACCTTGCAAGAAGAATGGAAAACTTCGGGTTCTGTTCCGCGCAACAAGTCCGAAGAAATTTGGAATCGTTTCCGCAAAGCGTGTGATGATTTCTTCACCCGCAAACGTTTGCATTTCGAAGAAATGGATGCAGAAAAAGTCAAGAACCTCGAAGCAAAAGAAGCGATTTGCACAAAGCTCGAAGCACTTGATTTAACCGCGACTCCGGAAACTTTAAAAGCATTCGAAGACGCTGCGGAAGAATGGAAAAATATCGGCATGGTTCCCAAAGACAAAGCCGACGAAATTCGCAACCGCTACAACGCAATTTTGAATCGCTTTGCTGAAAAGCGCGCCGAATCGGATCCCGAATACAAAAAGGCAGCAGAAGAAGCCCGCGTGAAAAAAGAAGCGATGATCGTTACGATTACCGAACTCGTAGAATCGGCTGGTTCGAATCAAAGCGCTGACACGGTGAAAACTCTGCAAAATGATTGGAGCGCTCTCCCCCGCTGCGGTTCTACTGAACAAGAATTGTATCAAAAATTCCGCACCGCTTGCGACGATTTCTTTACCCGTCGCCGCGACCAGTTGGATATTCAAGAACAAGCCCGCGAAAACAATCTGCAGAATAAACTTCGTTTATGCGAAGAAGCAGAACGTTTAGTCGAAAATCTTTCGGACGAAAATCGCCGCGAATCGCAAAATGTGGTGAAGCAACTTCGCCGTCATTGGCGCGAAATCGGAGCTGTTCCTCGCAAAGATTCCGACAAAATTTGGAAACGTTTCAACACAGCGTGCGATGCCGTCTTCGGCAATGTCCGAAACGAAAAGCCCGCCGAAGAATCCGCTCAACCGGAAGCGTAAAATGTTTCCTCCATGGACTTCTCCCGAAGCCGCCGCAGAAATTTTACAACGTGGCGGTATCGTTGCCATTCCCACGGAAACCGTTTACGGTCTCGCGGGGAACGCTTATGATCCAACGGCTCTCGCCAAAATTTTCGAAGCAAAAAAACGGCCGCATTTTGATCCGCTCATCGTGCACATCGCTGCGATGGACGAATTAAAAAATGTCGCCGCCGAAGTGCCCGAAGTCGCAAGGAAACTCGCCGAAGCTTATTGGCCAGGCCCGATGACTCTCGTTCTCCCGAAAACAGAACGCATTCCGGATTTAGCAACAAGCGGACTTTCGACCGTTGCCGTGCGCTTTCCGAATCATCCGATAGCCCAAAAAATTATCCGCTTAGCGGGAATTCCTTTGGCAGCGCCGAGCGCAAACTTGTTCCAACATGTAAGCCCGACAACGGCGCAGCATGTCGCTGAACAGTTGGGAAATATCATCGACGGCATCGTGGACGGTGGAAATTGCGGAGTCGGCGTAGAAAGCACAATCATCGCTTTCCCCGATGGAAAACCGACGATTTTACGCCCTGGTGGAATTACTCCCGAAATGGTCAAAGCCATCGCCGGAAGCGTCGAAATTCACGAATCCAAATCAAATCCGAAAGGCCCGATGCTCGCCCCCGGAATGATCGATCGCCATTACCGCCCGCAAGTTCCGCTTTTTTACGGACCAGTTCCCGAAAACGCAAAACTTCCCGCAGGAACGGTGCGCATCGCTTTTGGAAATACCGCATCGGCAATTCCTGCGACTCTCAATCTTTCGCCCTCGGGAAATTTGCAAGAAGCAACCGCTAATTTGTACGCCTTTATGCGTCAATTAGACAAGCCCGAAAATCAGTTGATTTTAGTGGATCCCATCCCGAACGAAGGTCTTGGAATCGCTTGCAACGATCGTCTTAGAAGGGCGGCAATTCGCCAGTTGCCCGAATCGTTTTAGACGAAATCGCATTAAAATGCCACCATTCTGAAGGAAGCGGGATAAAACCCGCTTTTTTCATCACTTGCCGTAAAATTTTTCGATTTTCAATTTGTTCTGTGGTGAGGGTTCCCGCTTGAAGCGCTTCCGCTTCACCCTTTTCGCCCGCTCGATTTTCAAAGGAATCAAAATCCGTTCCCATATCCAACGGAACGCCCGCCGAATCGGCGATTGTCAAATCCAACGCATAACCAAAATTGTGCACGCTCCCGCGCTTGGGATTCGAAACGAAATCCGAAAACGGCGTTCCCGCAACGGTTTCCCGCAATTTCGCTTGCGCATAAACCGGCCGCGACGCATCAAATATAACGAAAGAAAATCCAGGATGTTCTTTTTGCAAAAGTCGAATCGCTTGGCGAAATTTTTTCGCCGCCATCGTTTTTAAGTAAGCGCGTTTTGCGCCGCAATACAAATCGTGTCCGGTGACATTTTCAAATGTCGCATAGCGCAAATCCAATTTCACAAAAGGAAAATGCGAAATTTCTTGGTAAGAAGAATCGCTGCGCACAAAATTTTCCCATTGAGAATAAGCTTTGCAAAAACGTAACGGCTTTGCAGGATGACGCGGTTCAAAAATTTCTTCGGCAAAAGAAAAATTTGCGCACAAAGTAATCAGCAATAAAACGGCAAACGCAAACCGCTTAAATCGCAAAATTTGCCTCAACACCGAATTGCAGATAAAGTCCCATGCCCTTCGCCATAAACGGCACCATTTCGTAGCCATTGGCAGAACGCCCGTCGGCATCGCGAGAAACTTGAGAACGTTCACGCGGATTATCCGAGCCTAAGAATTTTAACGATTCGGAATCGAGAGCCGAGAAGACATTGTCCGCTTCGACATAGAAACGCACTTTGCGGAAGAAGAAAACGTGTCCCGGCAAATCCAAATTCACGCGAACATCGGTGCGGAAAAGATCGGTAAATTCATTGTAATCGCGGATTTGTCTTGTGCCCGGCGTTTGCGTCGCCGAGTTCGATGGCTTAATCTTGTAATAATACATCGGACGATGCCAGCCCGCATGATGCGTTAAAATTACCGAGATGAGAGAATCTTTGCGCGGATAATAGCGGACGGAAGTCGCCATATCGAGCCGCGAATTTGCTTCCCACGGAAGAGAACGTCCATCGTCTAAAGAATATTCGCCGTAAACCGTCGTCGCATTGATGCCGAGAGCAAAGTGATGCAACGTCCGCGCTTCTAACTTTGCCGCAGCACCAAAGACCCACGCATAATCCGCGTCCGAAAGTTCACGGTAATGCGCATACGCTAACGGCACCGGAAGTTCTGGATTCAAATAGTAACGTCCGAATCCGTGAGCGCTAATGCTTACGCGTTTCATCGCAAAGCCTGCGCCCAATTTTCCCGAAGCTCCTGTAATCACATCGCTAACGAGTTCACCGTCATCCCATTTTTCATGCCAGTCGCCGCGCCACGCTGCATTTCCAAAAATGCGGAAGCCTTCTCCCAAAGCAAGTCCCGGAGTTCCCGCTGAAAGATTGCGATCGAAGTCAAGAGAAACCATCGGAGAACCGTGACCGTCAAAATCGGCGAGTGCGCCAAAAGCAAAAATCGTTTTCTGCGCATTCGTCGTCCACGTCATCCGACTCGTTCCCGAAATCACATTAGCATTCACTTCTGTTTTTTGCGATTCCGAAAAATCCGGCCATTTCCGTGTAACGATGTGATGTTCATAAAGAAGAGCGCCCGAAAGATTTGCTCCAAAAAGATGACCCGGGAACGGTTTATCCATGCCCAAAGTAAATGTCGTTTTGTCTTGTTCGTAGCCATCGATGAAAGTCGCATTTTCAGGAAGCGCATCTTTGCGGTAACCCGTCGTATCGCGGAGAGTATCCGAAGCTTCTTCGCGGACAATACCAGCGTGGAAGCTCGTTCCAAAACGCGACTGATATTCTAAACCGATGACGCCATAAGTTCTTTGGCCGCGGATAATGTCAACGCTATTCGATGTTTCTAAAGTGGTCGTCGTATCTTGACGCACAACGTATTCATCGCGGCTATAAATACCGTTTACCATCCAGCGATTATCAAGAGAATCGTGTCCCGCTAATTGCGCAAAAATATCGTAAGAAGTTAAATCAAACGAATCCGCATCTTCCGTAGAACAATCGTCGCAATTCGCATCGCGTTTACGGAATTCGGTGAAGAATTTTTCGCCCATATTTTTGAGCATTTCGCCATCGAGCCAGCGGAAGCTGAAACGGAAAGAATCCCAGAAAAGGAATGGCCCGCCGACGGTTACTTCGCGCATCGTCGTTCCCGCCGAAATGCCGATTTCAAAATCATCGCCCGAAAGAGTTTCTGGAATGTAATCCACAGAAGTCGCAAGACCTTGACCCACAGGACCTTCGCCGTAGTTATCGTAAATGTCGATGGATTTTAACAAATGCGGATTGATCACCGAAAGGTTTCCGGGGAATCCGATGTCCAAGTGACGCATATTCGGAATGCGCAAGCGTCCTAAATGATAACCGACTTCGTCTGCACGCGATCCATCGTAATATAAATCGCTCGAAAAATCTTTCTGCCCCGAGACGCCTTCAAAGGAACCCAAAAGTTCTGCCACATCAAAGCGCATCCCCGAAACATCTTCTAACTGTTCCACGGTAATGTGCGAAGGTTCCGGCCATTCCGCTTTGGATCCGCCACCGATCACGGTGCTTTCGCCCAAGTTCCGCACATTCGGATGCAAGACAACGACGATGTCAAATAAATCGGCAAAATCTTCTAACGAAACATGCAGCGTATCAAATCCGTCTTTGGCAAAGATGAGTTTTGCACTGCGGGAATCTGCCGTGAGTTCAAAACGTCCGTTTCCATCGGTTTCGCCGAGAGAACGTCCCGATTCATAAAGAATTGTCACCGAAGACAGCGGATGATCCGTTTCGGTTTCAACAACGGTTCCAATAATTGTCGTCGGCGCAGCAAAAGCGATGACCGGCAAAAGGAAAGCGAGAAATGCAAAAATTCGTTTTAACATATTGAGTTTTCAAAATATATAATTTCTACTTTGGAGAAAATGGCAAACGCATATTTGATACAGATGCAACCCGCCAAAACGGGAAAAGCGGACTCGTTTACTCACGCCCGCGAATTGATTCTTCGGGCAAATCCTGCGCCCGAGAGTCTTCTCATTTTCCCCGAAATGTTTGCTACCGGATTTACGACGCACCCGACGCTTTCCGATTCCGAAAAAATTTCTGCGGACGCGCCCACTTTCTGCTTTTTGCAAAACCTTGCTAGCGAAACAAAATGCCATGTTCTCGGTGGCGGCATTGAAAATTTTTCATCGGGAAATTTTCGCTTTCGCAACTGGACTATCGCCTTTGACAAAAACGGTTCGCCGTTAACCATTTATCGAAAAAGACATCCCTTTGCAAGCGAAGCCGAAGAATTTTCTGCGGGGACAGAAATTGTCAATTTTAATTGGCAAAATTTTTCTGTTTTTCCATTTATCTGTTTTGATTTACGCTTCCCCGAAGATTTTCGTCGAGCGCGAAAAATGGGAGCCGATTTAATCACCGTCCAAGCGGAATGGCCGCGCTCTCGCGATTTGCATTTTAAAACTCTTTTACGCGCCCGCGCTATCGAAAATCAATGTTATGTTCTTGGCTGCGGACGTGCGGGCGAAGGCTTCGCAAATAGTGCTGCTTACGATCCGAACGGCGAAGAAATTTTCAAAGCCGATGCGAGCGAATCCGTTTTTTGCGTTTCGCTTTTCCTTGAAAAAGTCAAAGAAGCGCGACGAAATTTTCCACTTCCCCTTCCCCAATTTTAATGATGGATTTAATTCTTCAAATTCCTGCGCAACCGGCGACGTGTTATATTCCGCGGCAGATGATGCTTGTCGGTTTGGATTTTCAAAATTCCGTAATTGCCGAAGCCAAAGACGGAAAAATTCCCGCCGAAATTCGATTCACCGAAAACGATCCTTTTCCGTGGGGCGATTTTCTGCAAAAGTTAGCCGTTGCGTGGAATCTTTCGCGTAACGATGCGATTCCCAAAATTTTTCAGTTGAAGAAACCGCTTCCGCACGAAGTCGTAGAACTGATTCCGCAAGTGCCCGCAGAAAGTGCGCGCAGACTTCTCGAAGAACTCGGAAAAGCAGGATATTTTTCGGCATTTCATCGCTAAAAATTTTTCTTCCTCAATTATCACTCTAATTAAAAAAAGTTATTTATCCTCAATTCATTTTCCTTTTCTGCATTTTCTAAATTAGAGAAAGCATTCAACTGAGGAATTTTCATGGCGAAAGATACGACTAAAGAAATTTTTTCTAACCTGGTTAAAGAAGCGCTCGCCCTTTCTAATTCCGAGCCACTTCTCAAATCCATTTTAGACGAGCTCATCGTTTTTCGTCAGTCTTTTGCCGAAGTTCTCGCCGTTTCTCTTTCCCGAAAACTCGCGAGTTCTTTTCTCAGCCGTTCGCAATTAGAATTGCTTTTTACAGTCGCTTACCGCGACAATCCGACAATCGTCGAAGATTCTGCAGCGGATTTACTTGCGACGATGGAACGCGATCCCGCTTGCCGTTCTTCTCTTGAACCGCTTTTATTTTTCAAAGGTTTTCAAGCGCTCCAAGCTTATCGCATCGCTCATGTCTTTTGGAAAAGCAATCGCATTTTCCTCGCCGAAATGCTCCAGAGTTTAATCAGCCAAAAATTTTCTGTCGATATTCATCCTGCGGCAAAAATCGGACACGGAATTCTTCTCGATCATGCGACGAATTTAGTCGTCGGTGAAACGGCACGCATCGGCAATAACGTTTCCATTTTGCACGGCGTCACTCTCGGCGGAACCGGAAACGAAGTCGGCGATCGCCATCCGAAAATTAGCGACGGTGTAATGATCGGCGCTCACGCACAACTTCTCGGCAATATCAAAATAGGAAAAGGCGCAAAGATTGGAGCGGGCGCAGTCGTCTTAGAAGATGTGCCTCCGCACGTTACCGTCGCCGGCGTCCCCGCAGTCAAAGTGGGTCATCCCGACACAGCGCTTCCTAGTTTGGAAATGCAACAAGACTTTACCCGCGATGTGGACAGTCGTCCCATTTCAAAATCTTCGAAATGAACAAAAAAGAACGCGCAGAATTTATCGGCAAAACCTTAGACGAATTCTATCCGAATCCGCCGATTCCGTTGCAATTTTCGAACACATTTACTTTTTTAGTCGCCGTCGTTTTGAGCGCCCAATGCACCGATAAAAAAGTCAATTCGGTAACGCCTGCGCTTTTTGCTCTCGCCGACTCTCCCGAAAAAATGGCGAAAATTTCTCAAGAAAAAATTTTGGAAATCATCCGCCCGTGTGGACTTGCTCCGATGAAAAGTGCGCACATCGCAGAACTTTCTAAAATTCTTCTCCGCGATTTTCACGGCGAAGTTCCGCATACATTTGAAGAACTCGAAAGTCTTCCCGGTGTCGGCCATAAAACAGCGAGCGTTCTCATGAGTCAAGCGTTTGGAATGCCCGCGTTTCCTGTGGACACGCACATTCACCGCTTAGCGATGCGTTGGGGACTTTCGAATGGGAAATCGGTTACGCAAACCGAAGCGGATTTGAAAAAACTTTTTCCCGAAGAAGAATGGAATCGTCGCCATTTGCAATTCATCTATTTCGGGCGTGAGCACTGCCCAGCGCGTCATCACGATGCGCAAAAATGCCCGATTTGTCACGTCGTCGGCTGCCGCGAAAAGAATTGATTGTTTATTTTAGGGGTATGCAAATTTTTCAGCGGATTCTTTTTATCGTGAGCTGCATGCTTCTCTTCGCATGCTTAGAAACTCCCGATTCTCCCGCAAAAATCGGAAATCTATTTCGCCTTTCCGTTTGCCTTGAAAAAGATTCTTCGTGCACAATTCCTTTACAAGTTTCGCCCGGCGATTCTTTTACTGTATACGCGAAAACTTCGCCCGCAGAATTTGAAAATTTGCTGCAATTTTCGTGGATAAAAAATGAAAAAGTTTTACATCGCGGAAAATTTTTTGCAACCGATACATCGCAAGTTCCCGATTCGTTAATCGCCATCGATGACGAAGGAAATCGTCTCTCTTTTTCTTTAGATTTTACCTTGGATTCGCCGCCAAAACTTTCCCAAAAAATCATTCCCGAAAACGGGGATACTCTTGCCGGAAATTCTGCAACCGCATTTTTCTTTTCGTATTCCGCAACCGATGCCGATAAAAAAGATTCGCTTTTTTACACTCTCGAATGGGACTCTACATTTTTTTATGCGGGGAATTTGACGCAGATTTATCAATCGGGTTTTGCGCCGGGAAATCACACCTTCCGCGTTTATGTGCAAGACCGTTACGGCTTACGCGATTCTTCGGAAATCATTCACTTTTTTGTGGTGGAGGAATTGTGAAAGCAAAAATTTTTCTCTGCCTTTGGATGATTTTTTTCATCGCTTGTTCGGACGATAGCATTTCTTTTAACGCAAACGATGCCGAAGCGGTTTCTGTCAAAGCTTATTTTTCGCGCCTCGGTGATTCGACAAATACCCGCGTCAAAGCCGATACGATTTTACCGACGGATAGTATTCTTTTGATTGCGCTCATTGAGCCGTCGCGTTCCATCCGCATGGAAAATTTTTATTGGCAAATTGACAACGGGAAAAAATTTTCAGAATTTTCGCACCGCACTCTCGTTTCTCAATCGGGAATGCACGTCGCCAAATTCGTTTTACTCGATCGCTTTGCCGATACACTTTCGGACAGCGTGACATTTTGGACTGCGCCCATTCCCGTTCTCGATTTAGAAAATTTTATTCCGCGAAACGGCAGCGAAATTTCAGCAAACGCAAAAATTTCTTTTGCTTGGAATGCGCTTGAAACAAATCCATTTGCCGAAACGAATTATCATTTTTCATTGCGCTGCGGCAAAAAAATTCTCGCAGACACTATTCTCTCTTCGCCACAATTTTCGCCAAAATTTTCATTGCCTTCTTTAGAAAACTGCACTTGGGAAGTTTATGCGCAAGATGATTTTGCCCGCGTTTCTTTCGACACATTGCGAGCGAATTTCGTCACCGAAAGCGCCGATTCTTCTTCGCGCGGCGCAACCCTTTTCCGCATTCAATCCGCTCTTTCTCAAAATGAAAAATTCGAATTTCAACTGTGGAATTCCAAAAAAGAAATCATTTCTGCAGATTCTCTTTTGATCGATTGGGACAATTCTTTGCTCACGATGAAAAATCTTCCCGCAGGTAATTATCGCATCTTTTTCCGTCATGAAAAATTCCACGATTATCAAAGCGATACCATTTCTTTCGCCGTAAAAAGTCGTCAAATTTCTTCGTATGCAATTTCGATTCAAGATACGATAAAACCTTACATTCTCTGCAATGATTGTGAAAATAATACATTCCTTTTCCGCGACACTTTAAAATTTTCAATCATCGAAAACGGCCCCGCCATTTCACCGAAAAAAATCCGCGTTGTCATCGACGGCGAAGCTTATTCCGCTTGGGAAATTTTAAACGATACGCTTCAAATTTTTACCGCAGAAATTTCTCCCGCTCTCATTTCGCATCCGATTACCATTTCGGTAACCGATCAAGCGGGGAATTTTTCCAAAGAACAATTTTCTTTATCGCCGAAAAATTTATGCGTTCAAACTTTTTCGGATACGCTTGTAGAAAAAAATACCACATTAAAAATTCCCATTCAAAATGCTTGTCCGCATTTAACACCGAAGCGTTTCTTTTGGGATATTGATGGCGACGGTTCTTGGGACGGCGAAGCCGCTGCCGACGGAAAACAATCCGCCGAAAAAACTTTTTCTGGTTCCCTTTTTCAAAATCCCGAGATGACGATTCGCGTTTACATTCAATACGAAAGCGGTGCTCGTTTTGAGAATCATTTCACCCTTTATGTCAACGGAGTTTCTGGATGAAAAAAATTTTTCTGTTGACATTTTTTCTAATCTTCTTCGTGAATTGCGGAGACGATTCGCACGTACATTTTGACGATGTGCCAGCACTCAAATCGGGCATCACCTTTGTGCCTTTCACTTATTCCGGCACTTCATATGGTTCATTTTCTGGTTACCGCGAAATAGAAATTCTCCAAGGCGAATCGGGGCGTTTCAGCGCCAACATTCAAATCAACGGAAACCGCATCGCATACGATTACATTTCGGATTATGTGAAAAATTTCATTTGGAATTTTGGAAAAGAATCTGCGATTACATCAGCGATTGCCAAGACATTTCCTGACACCGGAATTTTTCCCATCATCTTAAAAACCGTTGACTATTTTGACGATACACTTCGCGACACTTTAACTTTATATGTCACAAATCCGCTTCATGTGACGCCGCAATTTCCAGCAAATGGTTACAATCAATTTGACGCACTCGATTCAAACGGAATCACTTTTGAAGTCAAAACCGAAGGCATTCATTCTTGGAAAAACGTCGAATGTCTGCTTTATTTTTCGATGGAAAAATCCCTCCTTTGGACATATCCTTACGACACCATTCCTTGCAACGGAAAATATCATTTTCCGGGTCCACTTTTTATCGGCGATCCTGCGTATCTTTCGGACACTTCTTTCGCCTTCTTCTGGGGAGTTGTCGCGCATGTTCCCGAAACAAATTACGCCTTTAACATCGACACTTCTCTTGTGCAAACTTTTTATACTGCGCTAACGCAAACCGAAACGGCAGAACTCATCATTCCGATTTGGTATCGGTCACTTTCTACGGGGCGTTCGCCTTCGGGAAAATTGATTTTGCAAAATGAAAACGGCGACACTTTGGCGATGCAGAAAATTTCCGAAAATCCGTCCACGCTGAGTTTTAAAAAATTAAAAGCGGGAAAAAATTTTCATCTGACGATTTCCGATTCTCTTTTAACAGAATATTCTTCATTCGAAACTCAATTTGATTTGCCCAAAGCGACGTATAATGTTCTCGATACAATTGTTTTGCGCGATACTGTTCCGCCGCAATTTTCTCCGAATAAGATGACCTTTGCTCAAGGCGATTCCATTCGATTTTCCCTTTTCGATGCAGGCTCGGGAATTGCAAATAATTCCGTTCGCATTCTCATCGATGGCGAAGCGATTGAACGCACGATTCGCCAAGATGAAGTTCGCTTCTTGCCTTCTTGCAAAAACCGCTGCATTTTATCGCTTTCGCTGCGCGATTATGCGGGAAATTTAAGTGCGCCGATTTTGTGGACTCTTCAAAATAAAAAAGATGCGTTAACTCTTGCGGGTCCTTTTAATCCGGAGGATTTATGAAACTTTGGATTCTTTTCTGTTTTATTTTCTGCTTGACCGCTAACATTTTCGCTGCGGATTCGACGAAAACTTTGCGCATTTCTACATGGCCTGCGGGCGCCGAAATTTATCTCGGAAATCGTCCCGAATCTTTTATTCAAAATGCCGAAATGCATTCGCCCGATTCCATTTCATTATCGCCAAATGATTCCACAGTCCGCGTTACTTTTTTTAAGCCCGGCTACGCCGACACAACCTTGGATATTCATCTCAAATCGCAGACAAAAAATTTTGTTTGGATTGAACTTCAAGAAGAATCCGATTTGGATAAATTAGAATGGCAAGAAGCGATTCTCAATAAACGCGAAAATCGTCGCACCGGAAAACTTCTTTTCTTCGCGGGCACAATTCCGCTTGCGCTTTCGGGAACTTTCTTCGGGCTCGCTGAATGGAAATTTCACCAAGCGGACGACACCCGCAAAAAAATAGACAACAGTCTTATCCGCGAAGGCAAACACTTTCAGCAGTTGCAAAAAGATTTTCACGACGATAAAAAAAGCGGCCGAAATTTTCGCACCGCTGCATTCGTTTCACTCGGCATTAGCGCCGCTCTTTTAGGCGCTGCCGCCGTCTTTTATTTTTAGAAGGTTGAGATGAAAAAAATTTTCCTTTTCTTTCTCAGTTTTTCATTATTCGTTTACGCCGAAACACGCCGCGGTTTTCCCGTTTCCGTCGAACTTATCTCGGGCGCAAAACAGAACGCCGAACTCGTCGGTGCTGCAGGCGATGCACTTTTCCTCGGCGGATTTGTCGCCGATACATTTACCGTCGTAAAAATTTTAAAATCCCGCGTTGCGAATTTGCGCGATTCTAGTGGCAATGCGATTGTACTTGCAGAAGTGGATTCTCTTTTTACAAAAAATGATTCTGCGCACACCGATTCAATTCTCAAAGAAAATGTTCCTAGCGATTCTCTTCCCGATTCTTCGGCAAATATTTCATCGATAGATTCTACCGCAAACGATTCCGCAACTGCGCCGCAAATTGAACAAATTAACCTTTCCAATAAAGCGCTCGTTTTCCCCGCATTACGTCGCCCGATTGATTCTGCGCTCGCCGAACGCATTCGCATTTTACAACTGCAAACTCTTCACGAAAAAGGACTTTCGCCCATCGCGGTTTCTACAAACGATTTTCCGCAATGCAAAAATTCGCCATGCATCGCTCAAGAAGCCGAAAGTCGTAATGCACATTCCGTTTGGACTTTAGAAATTCAACCGGCAAAACACCAAGATAGTTTGGATCTTTTCTTGCATCAATTTTTAATTCAGAACAAATCGCAAACGACGGCAAAGCTGACCCTTTCTGCAAAAAATGCGACCACCGAATTATTAAGCGCAGACCGTTTTGTGCATTGGATGGAAAAAGCTCTCGGCATTTATCAAGAACCTGTCCGCGAAAAATCGACGAAAAGTTTCATCTATGTTGAAACGGATCCCGAAGGCGCAAACCTTTCGCGCAAAGGCGAAGATGTCATTTGTCAAACGCCGTGTGCATTCGCCATCGAAGACACGGGGAAAGTAGAACTCGAAGCATTTTGGGATGTGGAAAATACTTTGTGGGCAAATAAAGCGACGATTCGCCCGATTCCCGGTGACACCGCAAAAATCAATTTGCGTCTAAAACGCGTCAAGCCCGAAGTTGAAATTCACAGCGTCCCCGCTGGCGCACAAATTTACGAAGCCGAAGAAATCACTCCGCACAGTCGTCCCATCGGAAAAACGCCGAAAATTCTCACCACACGCACTCCGGGTCCCGCCGAATTGCATCTATGGCGCGAAGGATTCCGCGATACCGTCATTCAATTCCGCGTCAGCGCAACGAGTAAAACCATCGTCGAAGTTCAACTGGACACTCTTCAATCCAAACAAGAATTGGAATCGCAAGCCGTCTTTCAGCAAATTCAAAAGCGCATTTTTTGGGGACATCTTTCTCTCGGCGTGTCAATTGCGCCCGCCGTCGCCGGTGGCATTCTCCTCTACATCGCCGAAAAAGACCGCGATAAAGCCCGCGACATTCGCGATGAACTCAAAATGCCAAGTTCTGGAGGCGGTGAACATTTCCAAAAATTAGTGGATAAAAATCATCGCTACGCCGACCGTTCTAAGACCGAACGCTATGTCGGCACCGGACTTTTGATCTTTGCCGGCGGACTTTTAGCAGCGGGAATTGTTCTCTCGTTCTAAAAAGCCAAACTCGCCCTCTTTTTCCCGTTATTTTCCTCTTATGCGAGAAACGTTTTTCTTCAAAGAAAGTAAATTATAGATGATGCGTAAAATTTTACTCCCATTGCTTGCTGCAAGCTTGGCGTTCGGTGCTGACTTTGAACGTTCAAACTGGCATACTCAGACTTTTTTTCAGGTTGAACCTTACACTCCGATCACCTTCGAAGGAAAGGGGCAACTCTTAAACGAAAAAATCGACGAAGACGTTTACACCGTGCCGATGTCGCTCGGTTTCCTCTTCAGCCCGCTGTTTACTCCGCTTTTCAAAGCCGACATTCCATTTACCTTATGGCTCGGTGCCCAATTCGGTGAATTTCAATTCGGCGAAATTTCCTCCGGCGCGGATTATACCTATAACGGCGCACAATCGGGCAGCGGCAACGAACTCTCCTTTATGTCGTTTAATCCCGCTGGCCTCGCAGGTTTCTCGGTCAATTTAATCGGGAATTTGGACTTGCGCATCTTGGGCGGTATCGGTCTTCAATATTATCGTTTCGAAAATAAAGAAACCGCGACGACGAAAACGCATTCGGAAACTTCTCTCAGCTACTTTGTCGAAGGCGGCTTAGAATATCGCATCGCCGAAATTTTCCGCGACGGCGACCTCAAAATCGGTTTGCATGTGAAAAAAGCCTTCAATAAAATTGAAGACATCAAAGCAACTCCGGAATACAAATCGAACACCGAAAATCTTTCTATCCCAGGCGCTTACTCGGGAGTTGAATTTACCAAAGTAGAAACCAAGCTTCCCGTACGCATCGGCCTTGAAATTTCTTTGGAATTCGGCAGAGAAAGTCGCCGCGACCGCAGAATGCGTTTTGCTCTCCGCGACCGCGATGCGCAGCTCCGCAACAATTCCGAAGTCAAAGACACTCTCTCGGATTGGGACTGCATGGCAATTGAACGCGATTACCGTTTCTTCCTCGAAAACGGTCAGTTGCCCGACATGAGCGAAAAATATACGAAGGCTCAGTTCAACGATGTCCTCGAAAGCTATCTCGCATTCTGCCATCCGGAAGATCTCGCGACGAAAGAACAACTTTACAGCACATTGGATTCGAACAAAGTCCAGTTGAAGGAATACCAAGTTTCTCAAGAAGATGCTCGTTACAAACAAGTGATGGCATCGAACGATCCGGAAATGATGGAAATGTTCTTGCAATACTATCCGAATTCCGCGTATCGCAAAGACATCGAAGCCAAGCTCCAAGTCGTCGGCGATTACCAAATTTTCAAGAAGGCGCAAGAAGCGAATACATTTAAATCTTATTTGGATTACTTGTCCAACTTCCCGCAAGGTCAATTCCGCGACGAAGCCGAAGAATGCATTTTCCGCTTGGTGCAAGAAAGCAACCGCGAAAAAGATTATCAGATTTATCTGAAGCGTTTCCCGGACGGCCGTTTCGTGAACGAAGCCAATGCCGCTCTCCAAGAAATGCAAGCGCCTGCGACAAGTGCCGTCGAAAGCACTCCAGAACCGGAACAAGTCGAAGAGCCCGAAGAAGAGGAAGTTCAACCAAAGGCAAAAGTTTCGAAATCCAAGAAATCTAAATCAAAAGCAAAAGCCAAATCCAAGGCAAAGCCGAAGAAAAAGACTTCTAAGAAAAAGAAAAAGTAAATTGCAAAAGCTTTCGTTTTTACGGAAGCTTTTTTTTGTAAATGAAAATCATGTTTCAGCCGATAAGTCTTTCGAGCAAATCGATTTTTGAAAAATATCTGCGTGCGGCAAATAAACAATGCTGCGATTACGCCTTCGCCAATCTCTTTGCGTGGTCCAAGTATTACCAAACCGTTTGGTGCGAATTTGAAAATTTTCTGATTATCCGTTTTCACGTTGCAGGCTCCGAAAAATGGGCGTACTTAGAACCTCTCGGAACGGGCGACGCTACCGCAGCGATTCAATTTATCTTTCGCGATGCCGCAAACGAAACGAAGCAGCCGGTGCGATTTTTTTCCATTTCACAAGAATTCGTAAACCGATACCAAGCTCTGCCCGAAATGCAAACGCAGCGATTTTACACCGACCGCAGTTTCGGCAATTACATTTACAGCCGCGAAAAATTAGCGCATCTCGCCGGGCGAAAACTCCATTCCAAGCGCAATCACATTACGCAATTTGATAAGCGTTATCCGACCGCAAAATTTGAAATTTTAAATCCCGAAAAACACGCTGCAGCATTGCACAAGCTCATCACAAAGTGGTGTCAAACTCAAGAAGTCGAAACGTCGACGATTCGCCACGAAAAAGAAATGATTGAAAATTCCCTAGCCCATTACGCGGAATTAAATTTATTCGGCATTCTTTTATCCGTTGACGAAAACGCAATCGCCTTTTCTTTTGGTTCTCAAATTAACCAAAACACTTTTTACGTTCATGTCGAAAAAGCGGACACGCAATACGAAGGCGCTTACGCCAAAATCAATCAGCTCATGGCAGAAAATTTGCCCGCAGAAATTGAATGGATTAACCGCGAAGAAGATATGGGACTTTCCTCTTTGCGCAAATCCAAGTTGTCGTATTTTCCCGATGCGATTTCCGCAGAATATTTTTCGACGAGCAAAAATTCCACAGAGAATGACATTTGGGAATTATGGCAAAAAGCCTTCCCCGAAGATTCCGATGAATTTCTCGCGACTTTCATTTTTCCTTATTCCAATCCGTCCACGCAAATTACGCATTACGAAAACGGAAAACTCGCCTCGATGCTTCACCTCATTTCCTTTTCTAGCAAATGGGGAAAAGTCGCCTACATTTACGGACTCGCCACCGATCCAGAATTCAGCGGAAAAGGTTTTGCCAAAAAAGTCATCTTCAACGCGATGCAGCGCGCGAAAGAAAACGGCTGCACTTGCATTTGCGCCATTCAAGCCAATCTCCAATTTACCGCATGGCAAACGCAATTTGATTTTACGCCGCCGAGCGTCACCATTCAATTTCAAACCGAAGATGGTTTTGATTTTGGCGGCGAAGAAGAAGACATCCATCGCGGCATTTTCCGCATTCTCGACGTTCAAACTTTTCTGCAAAAATTTGCCGCCACGCATTCCGATTCTACCGAAAAAATTTCCGTAAACGATTCCATTTTCCTAGAAAACACAGGAGTTTACTCCCTCCAAAACGGAAAAACCTCCAAAATTTCAAATCTCCCCGAAAAATCCATTCAAACCATCAACGCATTTTTTCAAAATAATGTTGAAAATGAGAAATTAGGAATGAGGAGTTAGGAATTTAAAGTTTGGTGCGCCGAAGGCCGCTGAGATAAGCGCAAAATTTTAATCGGTAAATTTGTAAAATATTCGCACGAAACAGACAAGCTAGAAGAGCTCTCGGAAGAGTTCATTTGATTTTGCTGGGAGACTAGAAGAGACCTCGGAAACCTCTTTTTGTTTTACTAGGAGACTGTCGCCCACGGGCAACTTCGCTGCGAGTTTTTGAACTGAGAACTCTCATTTTTTCCGTTGTTCCTAGACAACGCTAAAATCAAACATTCTCATTGTCGATGCTTTGATTTATCTACATTCTAAGTATGACAGAGAAAAAAGAACAGCGCAAAATTTTTGAATACCTGGACTACAGGCAATTTTTGCAGGATTATTATCAGTCAAAAAAGGCTGAAAATTCCGCGTTTTCTCTGCGTGCTTTTTCCGATAAAATCGGATTCAAAGCCAAAGATTTCATTAGCCGCGTGATGCAAGGCGACAAAAACCTTTCGGCACAAAGCATTCAAAAAATTATTTCCGGGCTAAAATTCGGCAAACGCGAAGCCGCATTCTTCGAAGATCTCGTTTGGTTTAATCAAGCCGAAACGATGGAAGAAAAGAACAGCTGGTTTCAAAAAATGCAGAACGAGCTGAAAATCGTCCGCTTTACCGCGGGGCAGCATCAACTCGCCTTTTATCAATATCAAGTTTATTCTCATTGGCGGCATCTTGTTGTCCGCTCTCTCATCGGAATGTTCGGATTTCACGGGGATTTTGCAACTCTCGCCAAATCCGTTCACCCGCCGATTACCATCGACGAAGCCAAAGAATCCGTTGCATTACTCGAAAAATGCAATCTCGTCAAAGAAGAAGAAGACGGTTCTTACGTTTTGGTGAATAAAGACATTACGACTGGCGACAGAACTTCTCGTATTGCCCTTCGCGGATTTCATCAACATTGCTTAGCGCTCGGTGCTGCTTCCATCGACCGCGATCCCCCACAACTGCGAAATATTTCGGGTTTAACGCTAGGAATTTCGCAATCCGCCTACGAAAAAATCGTCGAACGGATGAGCGCATTTCGAAAAGAAATTGCCCAAATCGCCGACGAAGACGAAGAAGCCGATAAAGTTTATCAATTGCAACTTTTACTTTTCCCAATCGGGGGAAAATTATAATCGCGCAGCCAAGCCGCGCGATTATAAAAGCAAAAAGCCCCGCTTGCGCGGGGCTCTTTTTATTTATGCATTCGGAGTTTCTTCTGCCGAATCAAAATCTTCTACCGGGAGCTTTTTCACCACATTGCGGCGACCATAGCGAACTTTTGCCGGGTCAAATTCTGCACCGACGGCTTCGGGTTCTGCGCTAGGAGCAGCAGGAGCTGCGGGAGCAACCGGAGCGGCTGCAGGAGCTTCTGGGAGAGTTGCTTGCACACGCGGCGGAAGCGGACGACGTCCTTCTGTACGCGGAGCTTCTTGAACAGGCGCAACAGGAGCCGGAGTCGGTTCCACGGGAGCAGGTGCCGGAGCAACCGGAGCGGATTCCACCGGAGCTGCAATCGGAGCCTGAGCTTCTGCCGGAACAAATTCACGGCGACCCGGGCGGCGTTCACGACGATCATCGCGACGAGCATTGCGGTCATCGCGGCGGTCATTTCTGTCACGGTTGAAAGAAGGGCGATCCTGACGGTTCGCCGGAGCGTTATTCGTATTGGCACGATCACGGCGGTCATTGTTGCGATTGTTGTCGCGGCGGTCATTATTACGCGCAGCCATTTCCTGAGCGTTGACCGGATGACGATTCGGCTTCAGATTTGTATCCGAAACACGTTTAACAATCGGAGTATGCATATCCGTAATGATCTTATTCACCTTGGACAGAATAACGAATCCAAGGATCACCGCGAGAGCGGCGAGTGCGAGAGTGATGTATTCCATTTAATGTACCTCAATCAAAGGGTGGCACGAAAAGCGGCTGGAAGGACCGTGATTTTCGCGGAAGTCGTGATACGGGAGCCATTTACCAACGCTCTAAGAGCTCAACGGCTATGTGAAAAGGCCCAAAAACGGGCAAAATCGCTAAACAGCGAAAAGAAGAAACGACTTCGTCGCCTAATTTAGATAATTATCATTAAAAGAGATTCCAAAATTTGACAAATTCGTCTAGAAAAAAAGAAAATAAAAAATGTGCAGTGAATATATTGACAATTAAACAAATGTGCACTATTTTTAAAGAAAAAGAACGAGGTATTTTTATGGATACAAAAAAAGCGCTAACCGAACGCCAACAAGAAATTTTTGATTACATCCGTTCCTGCACCGAGCGGGGAAAAATGCCGCCTACCGTCCGCGAAATCGGCGATAAATTCGGAATTTCTTCGACCAACGGCGTCCGCTCCATTTTAGCCGCTCTCATTAAAAAAGGCTACATTCGGCGCGCGCCCCGTTTAAGCCGCGGCATTGAAATTTTGGAAGAATCCGAAAATTCTCTCCAAGAAACCCAAGAAACGTCCGAATCTTCAACCGTAGAAGTGCCGATTATCGGGCGTGTCGCTGCTGGCGCTCCCATTTTAGCCGTTCAAAATATCGAAGGCACCGTTACCGTGGATCGCGATTTTCTCGCAAGTCAGCCGAATGTGTTTGCGCTTCATGTCAAAGGCGATTCGATGATTAACGCGGGCATTTTTGATGGAGACTTAGTCTTTGCGCGTTCCCAAACGGTCGCAGAACGCGGAGAAATGATTATCGCTCAAGTTGATGACGAAGCAACCGTCAAATACTACCAACCGCAGATCGATCACATTGAACTGCGCCCCGCCAACCCCAAATATCAGCCGATTATAGTCCACTCCAATCAAAAATTTTCGATTGCGGGGCGCGTCATCGGCGTTCTCCGTAAAATCAACTAATGTAACAGCAAAAGAGCGCCGCTTTCGCGACGCTCTTTTTGTCAATCATCAAACAAAGGAGTGTTTTTTTCGGCAATTTAATTTACATATCCGAATCGTCTAAGTCCAAATCCTTATCCGCTTCGTCAATTTCTTCTTGAGAAGGCGCTTCGCCAAAGTCATCGTCATCGCGCGCTTCGTCCAAAGAATCCATTCCAAGGCGATTTGCTTGATAATTCAAGTGGCGAGCTTCTTTCGAACGGCCAAGTCCTAAAATTTCGGCACATTCTTCGCAGTAGCCCAAATCTTTATCAACGCGGAAATCGGGAGAAACCGGATTTTTGCAGCATTTGGAGCAAAGTTGATGCGAACATTCTTTTAAGAAGCGATCGTTTTCTTCTTGAAGTTCTGCGATGACGCGAGCATAAAGCTCTTCCGAAGTTTCCTCGGCAAGAGATGCGCGATGGCGAATACTCGTGGTCGGCTTTTCAACGGCATCTGGAGAAGATTTTTTCTTCGAAGTGCGATCTTCTTGATCCACTTCTTCGGAGAAGAACGGCGTTTTCATCAATTTGACATTGCCGCGCAAAAGAATCGCATCATTCTTTGCAGCATGAGAAGTCGTTTCCGTTTTTTTCCCAGACGACTTTGAGTCAAGCTCACGCTTATCCGATTCTTGCGAATCTTCTATCACATTTTCCACAGGCGGCTCTGGCGCTGGCTTCACTGGCGGCTTCGGCTCAGGATTTACCGACGTTTGGGCAGTCTGTTTGGGTGGTTTTGATGGATTGACATTCGCTTTTCCTGAAGAACCTTTCTTCGGAGTGGAAGCGTTTCCATTCTTTGTCTTATTTTTCGTCGGAGTTACCTTTACCGCAGGCTTTGTTTCTTTTGTTCCAGACTTTGCTGTGGCTTTCGCCGGAACTTTCGATGCGGAAGAAGTTTTAGAAGTTGCTTTCGCGACTACTTTGGAACCTGCTTTTGACGCAGATTTTGCGGCAGAAGCCGACTTTTTCACCGCGGGCTTTGCCGCAGTTTTTGCCGGAGCCGCTTTTGTTGCAGGCGTTGACGCCGGTTTTCCCGCTTTTGCAATGGGCTTCGCTGCAGGCTTTTTCGCTGGTGCCGCTTTTTTTGCAGCAGAAGCCTTCGGCGCTGAAGCGCTTTTTTTAGCCGGAGCAGCTTTTACATTCTTTTTTTCTGGTACCGATTTCTTTGTAGACGGTTGTTTTTTTGAGCTCATGTCCCAAATATAGTTATTCTTTCCTTTTTCGTCTCAAACTTCGCCATTTAACTAGCTATATTTGCGGGCAATGGCCAAAATAGAAGATAACATTCGCAATTTTTCAATCATCGCCCACATTGACCACGGCAAATCCACTCTCGCCGACCGTCTTATCGAACTCACAAAGACCGTCGCCGAAAAAGATATGCAAAACCAACTTCTAGACGATATGGATCTAGAACGGGAACGGGGCATTACCATCAAAGCACACGCAATTCGTTTGCTGTATAACCGCGGCGATGAGCAATACATTTTGAATATGATCGATACGCCGGGGCACGTGGACTTTAGCTACGAAGTCAGCCGTTCCTTAGCCGCTTGCGAAGGCGCAATTCTCGTCGTCGATGCGACACAAGGCATCCAAGCGCAGACGCTTTCCAATTTGTACTTGGCGATTGAAAACGATTTGACCATTATTCCGGTTTTAAATAAAGTGGATTTGCCCAGTGCGAATCCCGACCATGTAGCGCAGCTCGTCGGAGATTTGCTCGGTTACGATCCCGAAAAAATTCCCCGCATTTCGGCGAAAACAGGCATTAACGTCGAAGAAGTTCTCGATCGCATCGTCGATGAAATTCCGGCCCCGAAAGGCGATTCCAAAGACAAATTACAAGCGCTCATTTTCGATTCGATGTACGATTCCTATCGCGGCGTGATCAACGACATTCGCATTTTCAACGGAACTCTCCGTCCGGGAATGGAAATTCAGCTGATGACGACTGGAGCGACTTATACCGTAACCGAAGTCGGCACCTTTACGATGAAACGGAATCCGCGCAAAGAACTCACCGCGGGCATGGTCGGCTACGTCCTCGCCAATGTGAAAACGATTAGCGATGTTAAAATCGGCGATACGATTACCGATGCCGATGATCCGGCGAGCGAACCGCTTCCGGGATACAAAGACATTCAGCCGATGATTTATTCGGGAATTTATCCGATTGATCCCGAAGATTATAAAAATCTGCGCGACGCTTTAGAAAAATTAAAATTGAACGATTCCGCACTCCAATGGGAACCGGAAACTTCGGACGCTCTCGGCTTCGGATTCCGCACCGGCTTCCTCGGACTTTTGCACATGGAAATTGTGCAAGAACGTTTGGACCGCGAATTCGGCGTGAACATTATTACGACCGTGCCGAACGTTGAATATCACGTTTATTTGACCGGCGGCGAAATGCTCAAAGTTTCGAGCCCATCCAAGCTCCCCGACGCTTCGCGTTACGACCGCATCGAAGAGCCTTACGTCAAAGCACAAATTTTTACGCCCAAAGATTTTGTCGGCGCCATTATGAAACTCTGCGAAGAGAAACGCGGCGAATTCGACAATATGGAATACATCGACGAGACGAAAGTCATTCTCAAATACAATTTACCGCTCGCCGAAATTATGTTCGATTTTTACGATCGGTTAAAGTCCATCAGTCGCGGTTACGGCGGACTCGATTACACACCGCTCGGCTATCGTCCGAATAATTTGGTGAAGCTCGACATTCTTTTGAACGGCGATCCGGTGGACGCATTCTCGGTAATCATTCACCGCGAAAAGTCTGCGTCTTACGCCAATGCGATTTGCGTTCGTCTCAAAGATTTAATTCCGCGTCAACAATTCGATGTTGCAATTCAAGGCGCCATCGGCGGAAAAATCATCAGCCGCAGCACGGTCAAAGCGGTTCGCAAAGACGTTCTCGCCAAATGCTACGGCGGCGATATTACCCGCAAACGCAAATTGTTAGAAAAGCAAAAAGAAGGCAAGAAGCGCATGAAGAGCATCGGCTCTGTCGAAGTGCCGCAAAAAGCATTCCTCGCTGTGCTCTCGCTTTCGGACGCCGGAAAATCTTCCGACGACTAATATGTCTGTCGCATCACGAGCCAAAAAACTGCAGCGGGCATCTTCCCGCAAGTGGAATTTTTTCTTCGGGATAATTCTCGCAGCGGTTTTATTCGTGAGCGTCGCATTACGATTTTACGTCATCGAGCCCATCCGCGTCATCGGAAATTCTCTTGACCCAATTGTTCCTGCGGGCTCTTCCATTTGGGTTTGCAAACTTCCTACTTGCACACATAAATTAACCCGCGGCGATATTGTTCTCATCCAATTGCCCGACGGCGAAAAAGTTTTGCGCGAAGTCTTCGGACTTCCGGGCGATTCGATTTTCATTTCTGCCGATGGAAAAATTCAAAGCGCCGAAAATTCTTTTACGTGGGAAGATGAATCCGAAATTATTTCCCCGAGAAATTTTCAAATTCCCCGCCGCGGCGATTCTTTGCAAATCAAAAATTTAAACGATATTTCTTTCGATTACGCCGTTGCGATGTTACAGCGCAAAAAAGGGCTGCGTAAATTTTACACCGAAGCCACGCTCTTCCGCGGAAAAGATTCTTTATCGCTTTCTCGAGTCGGCTCAACAAGCCTTGCTGGGCGTCCCGTCAGCATCCGCGAAATTCACGGATTCCATTGGCAAGAATATTTTTTAATCGGACTCCAAATCAACCGCGAAGATCCGGGAGCCACTCCTGTTCACTTTGAACGAAAAATTTTTAACGCCGAAGATTCGACCGAAATCAGCTCCATTCCCGTTCGCGAAAATTATTACTACGTCATTTGCACCCAAGGCAGCCGCTGCGAAGATTCGCGTCAATTCGGCTACATTTCACAGAAATCAATCCGCGCAAAAATGATTCATTTTCCATAAATCAAAAAAAAATTCAGTTAATTTGTGAGAAAATGACGGATTTTTAAAATTTCTTTCTATATTTGCACCCGAAAATCAACAAGAGGTATTTTCAATGTCTACAGTTATTCGTCTCGCTCGTTTTGGCAAGCGTCACCACTCCGTTTACCGCGCTGTTGTTATCGACAACCGCAAAGCCCGTAACGATAGCTTTATCGAACAGGTCGGCTTCTATGATCCGAACCAGAAGCAGCCGGTGATCACTTTCGATCAAGAAAAGGTGATGAAGTGGCTCAAGACTGGTGCTCAACCGTCTGACACCGTCAAGTCTCTCTTGAAGAAAGTCGGCATCCTCGATCTCTTCCATGAAATCAAGGCAGGCCGTTCTATCGAAGGCAAGAACGCAACTCCGCGTCCGGACAAGGAAAAGAAGGCAAAACTCGGTCCTAAAGCGAAAGCTCGTCTCGAAGCAGAAAAGGCTGCTAAGGAAGCTCCGGCTGCCGCTGAAGAAGCAGCTCCGCAGGCCTAATTTCTTAAACGGTTTCTGCAGAACCCTGTGCTGCACTTTGCACGGGGTTTTCTTTTGAAACATGGAAAACGCAATCGATAAAGATTTGGTCGTCGTCGGACACTTGATGCGCACCCACGGATTCAAGGGTGAAATCAAATGTGCCCCGCAAACTCACGACATTAAACGCTGTCAGAAATTGACAACGGTTTATGCGTTATGCAGCAAAGACACGCTCCCGCTGAAAGTCGAAAATGCACGCATTGCAGGCGATCTTTGGATTCTCAAATTCCAAGGCTACGATTCTCCAGCATCGTTAAAATCGCTCGTCAACGCTGACATTTGCGTTCCCATGTCCGAACGGATTCCGGCTCCCGAAGGCAAATATTACTTTTCTGATTTAGAAGGCTATTCCGTCATCGGAGACGCCGATCAAGAAATCGCAAAAGTACTTTCGGTAGAAGTTCTCCCCAGCGTCAACGCATTCCGTTTTACATACAAAGGAAGCGAGATCCTCGCCCCGTGGATTAAGGAATGCGTCGGTGAAATCAATTCAGAAAAACGCACCGTTAAAATTTCAGAAGTTTTTCTTCAAAAACTTTTTGAGATGAGGGTCGAATGAGAATTGATTGCATCACCATTTTCCCCGAAATGTTTGCTCCGATTTCGCAGTCGATTGTCGGCAGAGCGCAAAAGAACGGACTGTTTTCATTCAATACGGTTTACCTCCGCGATTTTGCGGTGAATGATTATGGTCAAGTTGACGACTCTCCTTACGGCGGCGAACCGGGCATGGTACTCCGACCAGAACCTTTGGCTGCGGCTATTCAAAGCACCCATGTCAAAGAAGACGGCGGCAAAGTCATCTATCTTACCGCAGACGGTGTGCCGTTTTCGCACAAATTAGCCTCCGAACTTTCTCACGAAGAACATTTGGTGCTAGTCTGCGGCCATTACAAGGGAATTGACGAACGCATTCGCGAAAATTACGTCGATCTCGAAATCTCCATCGGTGATTTTGTGGTCAGCGGCGGCGAACTTCCTGCAATGCTTGTAACCGATGCTGTTGTCCGGCTCCTCCCTGGCGCTCTCGGACACAAAGAATCCGGCGAAACAGATTCATTTGCTCAGGGACCTCTCGGCTGGCCCGTCTATACCAGACCCGAGGTTTTTGAAGGAAAATCCGTTCCAGAAGTGCTCCTTTCGGGGCATCATCAGCGGATTTCCGAGTGGAGAAGGGCGGAATCTTTAAAAAGAACGCAAGAAAGACGCCCCGACATCTACGAAAAGTTGCAAATAGATACTAAATTTGGCACACAATAACAGAGGTCACATCTTATGTCCCTTAACATCGAAGCTATTCAGCAAGAAAACAAGAAATCGGATATTCCGGAAATCCGTACCGGCGATACCGTCACGGTCAACGTGAAGGTGATCGAAGGCACCAAGGAACGCATTCAGCCGTTCAAGGGTGTCGTCATCCAGCAGAAGAACACTGGCATTTGCGAAACTGTTACCGTCCGCAAGATGACCGATGGCGTTGCTATCGAACGTATTTTCCCGGTGCACAGCCCGCGTATCGCTTCTTTCGAAGTGAACCGCAAGGGTAAGGTTCGCAAGGCTCGCATTTACTACATGCGCAACCTCGCTGGTAAGGCTGCCCGTATCGAAAAGCGCGAAGCTTAATTTTTCCGGCGGTTTCCCGTGAACCCGGGCGATCCCGAAAAGAAAGCAACAAATTTACCACTTGAGCGGTTTTCCGTTCAAGCGGGTTTTGTTGTTTTTAAAAAAGGCCAAAAAGCTTCTGAAATGGTCTACGTCGAAGAAGGCGAACTCGAAGCCTTTGACGATGAAAAGATGCTTTACAATATCCCGCAAGGATCTTTGATCGGGGTTTCATCGGTAATGGATGGAACTCCTTTTGTGTATTCTGTCCGCGCAGGAAAGCCCGCAGTACTTATCCGCATTGGGCAAAAAGCGATGGAGCAAGTGCTCAAGCAAGTGCCTCCGTGGATGCTTTTGACGATGAAAGTTCTCTCGCAAAAAGCAAAAGACGGAAAGGCTGCATTATCGAAGCCCATTTATGCGAGCGTTCTCGAAAGTTTTGCGTTATTCTTAGCGACGCGTGCCGTTAACAAGCCTCTCGATACCGCTGCGGTTATCCGCGAATACATGTGGCAAACGCGCACCGAAAAAGAAGAAGTTACCATCGCATTAAAAGAACTTATCCGCCGCAAATTTGTGAAATTAGAAGCCGGCGAAAACGGCGAACAAAACGCTAAAATGCTTTTGGTCAAGCCAAAACTTTTCCGCATTCTCGTGGAATATTTGCAGGCTGAGCGCAAAAACGAAACGTATCCCGCTTACGGACTTTCGAAGCGCGAACGCGCGTGCCTTGAATTTTTAGGGCTCGAAAATTCTCTCTTTACACGCTCCCGCGATGAATGGCTTAAGTATTTGAAAATTGCGACTCCCGACGCCGACATTATCGTCATCATTAAATTTTTGGAGCTCGGCATTTTTTCCGAAATTCCGAATACGCAAAAACTCTTTTTGGAAACCGTCGTCTTGGATAAATATCTGAGCGCAATTCACGGCGAACGCAATATCCGAGGGCTTTTATGAAAAAACTTTTGCCCCGCGACATTCTCTTTCAAGAAGGTGCTCAAGACGGTAAATTGTATATCGTCCGCAAAGGCGAACTGTTAATTCAAAAGAAAGAAGGTTCGCGCATTAAAAGTTTTAAAACTCTCGGACCCAATTCCATCATCGGCGAAGAATCGCTTTTATTTAACGCCCCGCATCCGTTTACTCTCCGCGCGACGGATTCCGTAGAAGTCGAAGAAATTTCCCGCGAAGATTTAAAAAACGTCTGCGAAAAATTGCCCGCTTGGTTCCCGCCGCTTTTGCATTTTTTAGCGAAGCACACACATCGTCTCGAAGAAAATCGCAAGACGATTGACAAAATTCACGCGCTGCCCACTCTCCTTTTTCTTTGCGCAAAATATTTGAGAAAAAGCGAAGATGGAAAATTCAAAGTGGAGCCTTTGACCGATGATTTGCATGTCATCAACGGGCTCGGTTACAATGAAACTTTTGAACTTCTCCGTGCGCTTTGCAATCTCGGTATCGCAGAAATTATCCCGGGCGAATACATCCAAATTCACTTTTATCGGAAGAATTTACCGCAGCTTTTATACCGCACCCTTTTAAAACGCAAGCACAGTAAGCAACTTCCGATTTCACTTCTTTCGGCAAACGATCAGACCATTCTCACCGCATTTATCGCAGTCGCAAAGACGAAAGGTTTAGAAAAACAAGGCAGCACTTTTATTCGGCAAAAAGACTTTTTGGTAAAATACAAAGAACTTTTCCCCGGCATAAAATTGACGCATCGTTCATTCGAAAATCTTGTGCAATGCGGTTATCTGTTTACCGTTCCCGAATTTTCGCCGAATTTGGATTTCAAAAATATCGAAGAATTTTACGCAGACAAAGAAGCCATCAAAGATTTGGTAGAACTCAATCGCGTTTACCCGCTCCTCGACAAACAACTTGTTGAAAATCTGTAATTTAATGAGGAAGGAGATGATGGCGCACCGTATAGGCACGCAAGGGGAAGCGAACTCGTTCAATTTGACCATTCTTCTTTTGCGGTCGCGGGCAGGTAACGCCCGCGACAAATAAATCGAATGCGCTACGCTATTCTGCTAAGACAGGGCGAACAGAGCGACCTATGCGGCGGTGTATGTCCTTCATGGTGCTGTAACCCGAAAGGAAGTTAAAGATGTAAGCGTAATTGCTGGTGGCCGGAGTAGAGCTCCAGTAGTAGCCGCGACTGCCTACATCCAACAAGCTATCGCCACGGTTCCCTGCTGCAGGGAGGAATATGCTGTTACCATTTGGATCTGTTACCATAGCACCATCAACACCATTTTTGGTTGTCCATTCCCATGTGCATTTTGATCCCAATTCATCCATTTGTTCGTATGTCGGCATTTTCCATTTGACGCCCCAGTTGGCAGTGGCTGCATCGTAATTTGCATTGCCTGCAATGTCGCCTAAATTACTATTTCCACAAGTTTGGCAATTTTCTGTGGTGTATTCTGCTTTTGGTTCTATTTCACCCCAAGCAAAGTAATCGCCAGAATCTTCTGGTTTTTTTGCACCCACATTTATGTTCGCCCATTTAGTGCCACTTGGGAGTCTTAAATCAACAGCGGTGTCTAAAAAGCTGCTCGATGAAATTTCAAATAACGCACTTGAACTAGAACTCGAATAAGCAAGTCCAGAATTTTGATTTATCCAACCGCCATTTAAACAAGTGTAAACAGCATTACTGTTTATCACATAAACACTAACACCGTTATTATCAAATGAACAAGGTACAAGATCACTTTCAGCAGATACTTGAATAAGATTGCCTCCGGAAACAAGTCCGGTATTTTGATTTATCCAATCGCCATTTAAACAAGTGTAAACAGCATCACTGTTTATCACATAAACACTAACACCGTTATTGTCAAATGAACAAGGTACAAGATCACTTTCAGCAGATACTTGGACTCTATCCATAAAACTGTGTCATTCACCACCAAGCATCATTTGAAAAATGATGTAAATTGAGGAACTATGATGACACACGAAGAATATAAAGAGATGATCAAAAAAGCAGCATCTCAGTTCAAAACAGGAAAGCCAATTTTTGGCAAAGACGGAGCAT
>NZ_QGHD01000024.1:0-36955 GCF_003148885.1 Hallerella porci
TGTCGATGTAAAGATAGCCTACGAATGGGAATCGGAATCGAGAGAATCATCTAGCAAGGCTGCCTAAATGCTACCACACATATTGATGATGCCTCAAAAAAATCAGCAAAAAAATGAATTTAATTTCCTGCGCAAATTGAATTGAAAGAATCGCAAATTGTGGCGAAACAATTTTCAAATCCGGCATCTAAATTGATTTCGGATGATTCGGTTTGATGACGAAACCAAGTGAGTTGACGTTTCGCATAATGCCGCGTTCCTTGTTGCACACAAGCGATGACTTCGGCTTCCGAAATTTTTCCGCGAAGACATTCCACCCATTCGCGGTAACCTAAACTTTGCCACGCGGGCGCATTTTCGGGAACGGTTGCGACTAAATTTTCCACTTCATTTTTCCAGCCAAGCTCAACCATTTTTTGAACGCGTTCATCGATGCGTTTGTATAAAATTTCTCGGGAACGATTCAGCCAGAATGTGGGAATTTTTCCGATGCCACCGCAGCGTTCTTTGCGCACTTCCGAAAATTTTCTGCCCGTTTGCAAAGTTACTTCGTATGCGCGGAGCAATCGCTGTTTATCTTGCGGAAGAATTTTCATCGCCGATTCGGAATCGATTTCTTTCACTTTTTCATAAAGCGCAAGTATTCCGTTTTCTTGCAAAAATTTTTCGGCAGTTTCACGAACCTCCGAAGAAACCTGCGGAATTTCAGCGATGCCTTCGGTTAACGCCTGCAAATACATACCTGTGCCGCCCACTAAAATATACGGAGTCGTCGGATTTTTTGCGAGCAATTCTTTAACATTGCGTATAAATTCACCAACAGAAAAATTTTCCGTCGGCGATAAAAAATCGACGAGATGATGCTTTACTTTTTTTAATTCACCCTCAGTCGGCTGCGCTGTTCCAATGCAAAATCCACGGTAAATTTGCCGCGAATCCATGGAAATAATTTCTGCGTGAAATTCCTGAGCGAGAGCTAAGGAAAGATTTGTTTTTCCAACGCCAGTGGCGCCGACTAAAGCACAGAGAATAGGCATTGCGCTTTAATGTAGTTATATTTTACGCGCATGAAAAAAAAGAATTTCCTCATCGTTCTGCTTTGCCTGGTGATTGTGATTCTCGGAATTATTTCTGTCCTTTTAAATCGACAGGCATTTGAGAATACGTTAATCGCTACCGGATTAAAAGAAGCGACTCCAATTCTCGCGAACGCAGATCCGTATTTGGAAAAATTACTGCACGAAATTCCCGTATTGCAAGTCATGCCGAAAAAGAAAAAAGCGAAACGCGATATTTGGAAAGTCGGGCGCGGAATTTCTTTTCCCAATTATCTTTTGCGGGCGCAAAAACATTTAGTGAAAAACGGCGGAAAAATTCTCGCGATGGAAGAATTGGAAAATTCAAAAGGTTCTGTGGCGACGATGGATTTTATAGCACCATTCGGCGATACATTTTATGTGGAACTGCAAATGGCAGATAGTTTTCACAATAATACGTCACGCTTAGCGGTCGCATTTTACGCCGAAAAAAATCTCGCCGGTTTTACCACGCAATTAAACCATTTAAATTATCCTTATTCGCTTTTGATTACTCCCGCAGATCTTCCAACATTATCCTCGGGACTAAAAAGTTTGAACTCGTATGAAAGCGTTATCTGGCTTCCGATGGAAAGCAAAGGTTACTTGCCGAAAAGCGTTGCGAAAAGTTCAATTCTCATTCATTTGTCCGAGAAAGAAATTCAAAATGTCGTGAATGATGCGATTGAAAAAATTCCGAATGCGATTGGAGTTGCGACGCGATTCAGCGACCGCGCTGTTGAACTTTCCACTCTCCTCAAAGCGGTTTTTCTTCCGTTAAAAGCTCAAAATTTATGGTTTATGGATTTGACCGCAAATCGTTATTCGAAAACGCAAGAAGTGTGCGAAGAAATTTCTCTGAACTGCCGCATTGAATCGCCATTTAATCCCGCTCGCATGACTCACGAAATTTACACGGAAAATGTTTTGCGTTTAGCGCGACGCTCGGGAAAAGCAATTTTAATTCTTCCACTTTCGAATGCAACTTTCAAAGCGATTGAAAATTTAGAAGCCGACGCTTTGGCGCAAGGGACAGAATTTGTTAGTTTGTCAAATATCTTTCAAAAAGAATGAGAGGTTTTATGTCTGCAAAATTGAATGTTAATATCGATCATATCGCAACCATCCGCGAAGCCCGAAAAATTCGCGAGCCGGATCCGGTCACCGGAGCAACTCTTGCAGAACTCGCCGGCTGTCACGGCATTACGGCGCATTTGCGAGAAGATCGTCGCCACATTCAAGAACGCGATGTTAGACTTCTCCGCGGAATTGTGACGACACATTTAAATTTAGAAGTGGCTCCGACTCCCGAAATGATTCAGCTCACGATTGATGTGCAACCCGATATGGTGACTCTCGTTTCGGACGATCGCGAAGAAGTGACGACCGAAGGCGGGTTAAATGTTGCCGCTCACATCGACGAACTTTCGAAAGCGGTTGCCGCATTTAAAAATAACGATATCGCCGTCAGCGTTTTCGTCAATCCGGATACGGATCAAGTGAAAGCAGCAAAAAAAATCGGTGCCGATATGGTCGAATTTCATTCGGGACATTTTGCGAATGCGTTTGAATTAGGCTCAGCCGCAGAAGTGGATCGCGAACTCGCTGCGATTCAAGACATGACGATTCTCGCCCGCAAATATGGTCTGCGCGTGCGCGCCGGCCGCGGACTCAATTATCGCAATGTGGATTACATCGCAAAAATTGAAGGCATTGAAGAACTCACCATCGGACACAGTATCATCGGGCGAGCGGTCTTTACCGGAATGGAAAAAGCGGTAAAAGAAATGCTCGATTTACTGCGATAAATTTGCAGAAAATATCTGCAGACAAAAAGTAAGGCGCCCGCTTTTCAAGCGGGCGCGGAGTAAAAAAAGAGCGCGCCTTCGGCGCGCTCTTTGCATAAACTGTCTGCGAGAAAATTATTTCTTTTCTGCGGGAGCAGGAGCTGCGGCAGGTGCCGGAGCAGCAGTGGCTGCAGGTGCAGCTTGTGCAGGAGCCGCTTCCGTCTTCGCCGGAGCCGGTGCCGGTTCAGCAGCCTTCGGAGCTTCCGGTTTTGCTTCTTCAGCCTTTACTTCTTTTGCTGCGGGAGCTGCTTCTGCCTTCTGAGCTTTTGCGGCTTCTGCTTTTTGAGCTTCTGCAGCTTTCTTGGCGGCTGCGATGCTATCTTGTTTTGCTTTCTTCGCAGCGGCGGCAGCTTCCTTTGCTTGCTTAATGCTATCTGCTTTTGCTTTCTTTACTGCGGCGATGCTATCTTGCTTCGCCTTCTTCGCTGCAGCTGCAGCTTCCTTTGCTTGCTTAATGCTATCTGCTTTTGCTTTCTTTACTGCGGCGATGCTATCTTGCTTCGCCTTTTTCGCAGCAGCTGCGGCTTCCTTTGCGTGCTTAACGCTATCTGCTTTTGCTTTCTTTACTGCGGCGATGCTATCTTGCTTCGCTTTCTTCGCAGCGGCAGCAGCTTCCTTCGCTTGCTTCACACTGTCTGCTTTTGCTTTCTTTACTGCAGCGATGCTATCTTGCTTCGCTTTCTTCGCAGCGGCAATGCTATCGGCTTGCGCTTGCTTTGCAGCCTTTACTGCAGCAATGCTATCCGCTTTTTGTTCTTCCGGAGTTTTGACTGCAGCCGGTGCCGCTTTTGCGGTATCAACCGGAGCCGGTTCTGCCGAGACAATATTCAAAAGTTCAACTTGGAAAACGAGAAGCGCATTAGGCGGAATCACCGGAGAAGCGCCTTCCGTTCCGTAGCCGAGAGAACTCGGAATCCAAGCGGTTACCTTTTCGCCTTCTTTCATCAAAGTGAGCAATTCTTGCCAACCTTGAATCACTGCGTTCACCGGAAATTCTAACGGTTCGCCGCGCTTAATCGAACTATCAAATTCGGTTCCGTTGAGAAGAGCGCCCGAATAATGCACGCGCACTTTATCGGTGAGCTTCGGACTCTTTGCTGTCGAATCCGCAGACTTGGTTACATACTTATATTGCAAACCGCTCGCGGTCGTAATCACGCCTTCTGCATTTTTATTCTTTTCCAAGAAGACGACTTGCGAATCCAACGCAGCCTTTGCTGCTTCTGCAGCTTTCTTTTCTTTTTCGACTTGCATTTGCAAAACGAGTTCTTGAAGCGCTTTTTCTGCCTGCGAATCGGTCATAAGCAAAGTCTTGCCGTCCATCTGATCGCTTAACGATTTCAGGAAAAGATCCTTATCGATGTCCGCTTCCACATTCTTAATCGCACGCCCCATATCCATGCCGAGCGCATAACTGTAGCGATCTTTCGCCGTAATCAAAGTGTCTTTTTTGACCGCGACCGCAGCCGAATCTTTCGCCGGTGCAGTGACAGGGGCTGTTTCTGGCTTCGGATTTCCGGAACAAGCGACAAACATTCCCAAAACGGCGGCCGACAAAATACTAGATGTCCATAATTTCATATTTTAGTCCTCAGTTTTATGGATTTCAATTTAGGAACTTTAAAATGAAAAAGTGGACGTTTCTTTTATTTTTCACTGCTTTCTGCGCAAGTCTTTATGCGGCGCGCCCCGTTCAACGCGTCGAAGTTCCTTTTAATATCGGCGTCGGTCCAACGATGTTCTGGATTCCAGGAGTCGCCGGGCGAGAATTTCATCCGGGCTTTAACCTCTCGCTTTACGGTGTGATTACGCCGCAGACACTCAACGACAACAAAGAAAAAATTCCACTGAAATATCGGCGTTACTTAAATACGATGCGCGAAATTCATCTCGCTCCGATGTGGATGATGCTTATTCCGCAATATGTAATTGTAAGCCCCGCGGCACTCGGCGAAGACGATGCGCTTTACGGTGCGATTTGGTCGCTTTTAAGCGTTGGTCCTGAATTTATTTCCAAACGAAATTACGTTCTCGAAGGAAAATTTTCGCCCACAGTGAGTTTCTTGCATGTCGATTCCGATGACAACGAAGAAACCGAAAATTTAGTCGGCCTCGGCTGCACCATTTCTCTCGTTTACACTTACGCCATTACCGATAATGTGCTTCTGTCTTTTTCTTACGCGCACTTGCTCCAACTGCCGCTGAGCATTAACTCTTACACGCCAAACGATGCGACTTCGGAGCATTGGATTCAAGGCGGTGCGCTTTCGCTCACTCTCAATATTCGCTTCGGCGTTGAGCAAAAGCTCTAAATTCTAAATAAAATTTTTGAGAACATTTTAATTCGTTAAAATCTTTCATTTTTCAAAGAAAATTTGAATTTCGCCTTAAAAATAAGACGAAATTTCAAATATTTTCATTTTTCCATTGCATTTTTGGAAATTTCACATTATATTTATGAAAAAAATTTGAGAACATTCTCAGAATCAAAGGATGGGTTTATGAATCTTTCGCTTTTTAAAATTTTCTTTGGCGCAGCACTTTGTGTCGCTCCCTTTGCACTCGCGGCAAATTATGCGCCTGCACTTCCGCTTTCGGGTTGGGCAACGCAAAACGGCGGCACCACGGGCGGCGCAAAATACGGTTCCGTTACGGTAGATAATGTTTCGGATTTGAAAAAGTACGCCGAAGCGGGGAACAAAACGATTTACATTAAGCCCGGCACTTACGCAGGTACGATTTTAGTCGGTTCGAACGTTACACTTTACGGTTATCCAGGCGTTGTGATTACGCAGCCCGCCAAAGGAAGCGGCATTAAAATTTCGGGAGTTCAAAACGTCATCGTGCGAAATATTTCGATGCAAGGCGTCGGCGCAATTGACGAAGACGACGAAGATTGCTTACAAATTAACCACGAAGCAAAAAATATTTGGATTGACCACGTTCACGTTTACGATGGCCACGACGGTAACATGGATATTGTGAATCAATCGAATTATGTGACGGTTTCATGGAGCAAATTCACTTATACATCAAAATCAAAAAATCATCAATTTTCCAATTTATTCGGAAATAGCGACACGAAAACTGGAGACGCAAATGCATTAAAAATTACAGTGCATCATTCTTGGTGGGGCGAAGGCGTTAAAGAACGCATGCCGCGCGTGCGCTTTGGACAAGTTCATGTTGTGAATAATTTATTCAATAGTTCTACCGGCAGTTATTGCGTTCGCGCTGCGATGAAAGCAAATATCCGCGTCGAAAAAAATGTGTTCATCGGCGTTCAAGATCCGCTGAATTATAACAACCGAACAAAAGAAGATGCAAATGTCAACATGATTGGAAATTACTACGAAAAAATCAAACTCACGAAAAATGGCGACACTCTTGGACAAGGAACCGCCTTTACGCCACCTTATTCGATGAGCATTACCGATGTTTCAACGCAAGCAAAAGCTTACGCTTTGAGAGATTCGATTATGGCTTACGCAGGGCCAACTCTTCCGGCTCCGGGTTCAAGCGAAGTCACACCGATTTCTTCTTCCTCGATAACGAAGTCTTCTTCGTCAGCGAAATCTTCAAGTTCTGTCGCTGCGGCAGCAACTCTTACCAAGCATGGAATTGGTTCGACAAATCAAAGCGTAAAACAAGGGGAATCCATTCAAGAATTTTATTTCACGATTGAAAACGCAACAAGCGCAACGGTCTCAGGACTTCCCGAAGGCTTAAGCGGAAAATTAAACGGCTCTGATTTTACGATTTCGGGAACGGTTTCGTCAAACGCCGAAGCGAAAGCGTATAAATTTACGGTGACGACAACGGGCGCAACTCAAAACGCATCCAAGTCGGGAACGATTACCGTTTTGCAAAAAGAAATCGTCAGTTCCTCTTCGAAGGCAGAAATTTCAAGTTCTTCGGAAAAAGTGGAATCGAGTTCATCCGAAAAAGTTTCGTCTAGCTCCGAAGAAATTTCTTCTTCCTCGGAAGAAATTTCAAGTAGTTCTTCGAAGACGACCGCGCTTTTAAAATCAAAAGATTCGCGACAACTGAAATTGAATTCGTTGAATTTAAAATCGGGAATTTCTTTAGAGCTCAATTTATCCCAAGCAGGAATTGTCAAAATTTCCATTATGAACGCCGTAGGCTCGGTGATTTATTCGGAAAATTTATCTGCGCACACTGGCGTGAATGCGTTTAATTTAATGCCGAAAAATTTAACAGCCGGCACTTATTACATGAATATTCGCGGCCTTGGAATGAACGAATCAAAGCGCGTTTATTTGCGATAAATTTCTTTCATAGTCTCTCCAACCCAAAACCAAAAGAAGTCTTGCCCGAGCAAGGCTTCTTTTTTTCGCGAGATTTGCTAAATTGAAAATTATGAAATCCTTTTTCCTTTTTCTTTTTGGAGCGTCTGTGGCATTTGCCGCCCTCTCCGAAAATGTGCACGATAATTTCACGAGCAGCTGCATCGAAGGCGGTTCTTCGCCCGAGTTCTGCGAATGCGTTTTTTCTAAAGTCGAACGCCGCTATTCGCAAAAGCAAATCGATGCGATTGAGCTGAAAATGCGCCGCGGGAAAAGCGATTTGAGCTACACGAATTTTATCAAAAAAGCTTCGCAAGAATGCGATAACGCGACCACCGCAGGCTCTTCTCTCGGAGCGATGGCCGTCAGCGAATACGCCGAAAAGCCCGAAGAAACAGAACTCACTCCCGAAGAAATTGCGACATTACAAGCGCTCGGATTTGACGCCACCGTCGCCGCAGGATTTTTAAACGCCCTCATGGAATCGCCCGAATACAAAGCCATTTTCACTGCGGAATGCGCTGCCGAATTGCATCCGTTTTTAAGTCCAAAAGATGCGGCTGCGAGCTGCGAATGCAGTTATCAAAATTTACTCAGCAACGGAAACTTGCAAAAAATTTTATCGGCTATCGATCAAAATGGTCAATTAAACGATTCTCTCGCCGCCGAAGTTATCCTCACTTGCTTGCCGGATCATTACACTCCCGAGATGGAGAAATTTTTGATGGATTCTTGCAAAACGGCTGCATCCGAACCGATTTGCCGCTGCATTTTACAAGACATCAAAGCGCATCTTCCTCTGCAAGAATTGCTCCGTCACACGATTTCGGATCCAGGATTCATCCAAGGTTATACGACAGGCGCTGCGATTAAATGCAAAGACAAATAATGCTTCTGCGTGATATTCCGCACAAAAAAAAACAGATTTCTGTAGACGTTTATCACAGTTTCTGTATTTGAATTAAAAAGTTTTATTTTTCCCTTTACAAAAATCCTTACATTTGTTAACTTTTACATACAAAGGATGCGGTTTAGGTGAAAAACATAGCGCGAGTGCGTTATGTAAAAAAGGGTTGTATTATGCGATTCAATGGATTTTCTTTACTCTCTTCGGCAAATACTGCGGATCACACCGTCCGCTCCCCTTTTGAATTTGACAAAATTCAAAACCGCGCTCGGATGGCACTTTCGGAAACCGTTTCAATGCCGGCAGTAAAACAGCCTCAAACGAAAAATTTCAAATTTTTATCCGTCGTCGCATTATTCCTTTCGGCGGGAATTGAAAAAATTCATCGTTAACTTTTTCCCATTTTGAAAAAAGTCTGCGCACTGCAGACTTTTTGTTTTTAAAATCTTTTTCGCATTCGTTCCTGCATTTTCGTGAAAATTCTATTTTTTAGAAAAACGGAGAAATTTATGTCTGCTCTTATTCTCGATGGCAAAAAACTCGCCAAGGAAGCCGAAATTCAACTGAAAGCCCGCGTGGACGCTCTGAAAGAACGCACCGGAAAAACCCCGATTCTCGCGACGATTTTGGTCGGCGACGACCCTGCGAGTGCAACATACGTCAAGATGAAAGGCAACGCTTGCGCCCGCGTCGGGATGGAAAGTTTGCCAGTTCACATGCCGAAGCAGACAACGACCGAAGAACTTCTCGCAAAAATTCAAGAATTAAACGAAAACCCGAATGTGCACGGCATTTTGTTGCAACATCCGGTTCCGCGTCATATCGATGAACGCGCCGCTTTCGAAGCGATTGAACGCCGCAAAGATGTGGACGGAGTCACTTGCCTCGGTTTCGGTTTGATGTCGATGGGCGAAAAAGCTTACGGCAGCGCAACTCCCGCAGGAATTATGCGCATTTTGAAAGCTTATGAAATTCCGCTCGCAGGCAAGCACGCCGTTGTCGTCGGCCGCAGCGCAATTCTCGGAAAGCCGATGGCGATGATGCTTTTGAATGCAAATTGCACGGTGACGATTTGCCACAGCAAAACGGAAAATTTGGAAAAGTATGTTGGCGAAGCAGATATTTTAGTCGGCGCAGTCGGTAAACCCGAATTTATTAAGACCGCGTGGATTAAAAAAGGCGCAGTCGTCATCGATGCCGGTTATCATCCGGGTGGAGTCGGCGATATTGAAAAAGCGGGCTTGGACGAAGTCGCTAGCGCTTATACGCCGGTTCCCGGCGGCGTTGGCCCGATGACTATCAATACGCTGATTTATAATAGCGTAGAAAGTGGCGAAGAATTTTTGAAGTAAAATTTTTTGAAAATTTGAATACGAGCCTCGCTTCGCGAGGCTCGTTTCATTTTATTTTGCAAAGTGTTTCATTTTATTTGGCGAAATGATTTCATTTTAATTTCTGCAGATGCGCAGCTTCGCGGCGCGCGTTAGCGACTGACGCCCGAAGGGTTCGGATTTTGCGGCGCAAAGCGCCGCAAAAGCTGAACGGAAATTTTCGCCGCGTGCGCGGCGAAAATTATACCGCTAAGGAGCGCCGGCGCTTGCGCCGGAACGCCCGAAAATCCTTGTGTTTACAAGAGAAAACAAAATTTTAAACGATACAGTTGCTATGAGCTTTTACTTATATTAAATCTTTTTTTGAACCCTTTTCATTTTTTTCCTTTAGTTTCTAAAGAGAAAAATTCAACCCTTGGAGGCTTTATGCGTCTTCGCAAATTAGCATTCATCCCCGCAGCGGCAGCATTCGCCCTTTTTGGAGCTTGCTCTGACGACAGCTCGAGTTCACCCGATGACGAACTCAGTTCTTCGTCCGAAATTATCGATCCGATTTCGTCGACTTCTGATTCGACTCTCAGTTCTTCGAGCGTGGATGTGCCCGAAGTAAGCAGCTCGAGCGCGGCGGCTCCGGCAAACGGTCTCCTTTTGGATGATTTAGAAGACGGCGATGGCGAAACGGCTCTCGGAACCGGTTGGTACACTTACGATGATCACGGAAACGATGCGGCTTCGACGATTACAACTGCGGTCGATGAAAACGGAAATCCGATTCCTACGGCGACCGATAATGGTTCGAAGTTTGCGTTTAAAGTGGAATTTGAATTGGTGAAAGCCGATTACAAATACGATCCGTATGTCGGTTGGGGTTTTAAAATTACCGCTGACGTGGATATGAGCAAATACGCAGGCATTCGTTATTCTTATAAAGGCGCGGCGCACGAACTGCACATGGAAACGACGGATGTTACCGATTACGATGTGCATTTGTTCAAATCGCCGAAATCTGCGGTTTGGAAAACCGTGACGATTGCGTTTGACGATTTAGTGCAAGGTGGATTTGGCAAAGCAGTGCCGTTTGTTGCCGCAAATCTCGATGCGGTTAGCTTCCAAGCGAAAGGCGATGGCAAAAAAGATTCTGTGATGATTGACGACATTTACTTTGTTACCGCCGCGGAATTGCCCGCCAAAAAACCCGATATGACAATCCATGAACCGATGAAATACGACAATGTTATCGGCGATGTGAAAATCAATACACCGCTTCAAGAAAAAGTGATGAAGACTTTAAATCGCGGCATTAACTTTACCAACTGGCTCGAAGAAGCGGATGGAAAATTCACCGGCGAATTTGAATTTGGCGAAAGTGATGTGAAGCTCGTTTCGGAAAGCGGTTTCAAGTCTCTCCGTCTTCCGATTGACCTCGATCTTTATGTGGCGAACCGCGATGAATTCCTCGGCGATACAACCGGAAAAGTTGAGCTCGTGATGGACGATTCACTTTTTATCGTGCTCGATGCATTTGTCGAATGGACGAAAAAGTATAATATGTCTTTCGTCATCGATTATCACGAATACGATAACAGCTACAATAAAGAATCGGCAAATGATCCGCAATATCTCAAGATGATGGCGGGTGTTTGGAAAGCGGTGGCAAAGCATTACGCCGATAGCGACCGCGACGATATTTACTTCGAATTGTTAAACGAACCGGATATGACTTATGGTAAAGTTCCGGCTGCGACTTGGACGATTGCGGCACAAGGCATGATCGATGCGATTCGCAGCGTGGATACAAAGCACACGATTATCTTTGGCGATGCGCAATGGTATGCGATTAGTCTTCTCGTCAAACGTACGCCGTTTACCGATGACAATATCGTCTATGCAATTCACTCTTACGATCCGTTCATCTTTACGCATCAAGGTGCAAGCTGGACTGATCACGCGACGATTCACGGTGTAGAATTCCCGTATGATCCGGCAAATTGGTCGGAATACTCGGCAGACTTCGGCGTAAACGCATCAACTCCGAGCGGAAGCAAAAACTTGCTCAAGAATTACTACAAGACCGGAAGCAAAGATTACATTATGAGTGTCGTGCTCAAAGCTAAACAATGGGCCGTAGAAAATCAAGTTCCGCTCGTTTGGAATGAATTCGGCGCTTACGGAGTGAAGTCTTCGCATCAGAGCACTCTCAATTATCTCACCGCTGTCCGCGAAATCTGCGATACCCTCGAAATCGCTTGGCAGCATTGGGGTTATGCTGGCGGATTCGGCCTCTTCAAAGATGGCGTTCTTCTCGATGGCGTTGCGGACGCGCTCCAACTCAACAAATAAAATTCTCAACCTGAAACAAAAAGTTCTCCTTCTTCGGAAGGGGAACTTTTTTTATGCACGAAAATGCGAGAAATTTTAATTTATCATTTCACACAAATTTACTTTTTATTTTTCGTCGTAAAATTTTGCAGCACAAGCCCTGCCAAAGTAAATCCGAAAATTGCAGTAATGTGCGCCATCGTTCCGTTGGTTTTAACTTTGTGAAAAGTCATGCTGCCGTCGGGAATTATCGCATTTTCTTCGCCTTGATTTTGCAATAATTCTTCGCTGTAAACGCAAAGAAATTTGCGGGCGGGCAATGTGTGATTTTTGCGAAATTTTGTGCGAAGTGCGCGAGCGAGCGGACAGCCTTGCACTTTCCAAAATTCTGCGACATGAATTTTTGTCGGATCCATTTTTAACGCTGCGCCCATCGACGAAAAAAACGCTGCCTTCGTTTTAGAAGCCATTAAAATGAGAAGCGCTTTATCTTGCAAAGAATCAATCGCATCGATAATGCAATCGTAATTTTGAATGCAAAAAGATTCCGCTGTTTCGACGGTGAAAATTTCTTCGCGAATTTCAATTTCTGCGTGCGGGTTAATTTGTAATAAACGTTCCCGCAAAACTTTTACTTTGGGTTCCCCAATCGATGAAACCGTCGCCATCAACTGCCGATTGAGATTGGAAACGCACACTTTATCGCTATCGACGAGTGTGAGTTTTTTAATTCCCGAGCGCACTAAACTTTCGGCACACCAAGAACCGACTCCGCCGACGCCAAAAAGGATGACGCGTTTTTCGGCAATTGACCGCATCGATTCATCGCCGACAAGTAACCGCGTCCGCTGAAAAATTTCATTTTCTGTAAGCACAAATCAAAGATATAAAGTGCGAACATTTTCTGCAATCGCAGAAATTTTTGCATTGCCCCAAAATTCCCTTTTCAAATGCAAAATTTTTCGAAAAATAAAAATTGCCGTTTTTCGCTGAATTTCCCCGTTTTTAAAATATAAATAACGCTTCATTTATTTATAGATGAATTCTAGTTCATTTATACGTAAAAAAACGCTTGCATAACACAAAAAGCCTTTAAAATAAACGTTTATTAACTAACTTAGGCTTTACAATTTTCAATTCAGTAAATTTATGCGTATAAAAAATTTCCTTCCATTTTTTGCTTCTGCCGCTTTTGCGGGCGGGCTCATGCACAACACAAATCAGTCGGCAGATTTTGTTCGCAACTTTGCGCAAGATGCTTCGACGACAAATTCTGCGGTTTATTACAACCCGGCGGGAACCGCTTTTGCGGACGATGGACTTTACATTTCCACGCACATGCAAACCGTTTGGCAAACCCGCGAAATTGAAACGGATAAATTCGGCGATTACGAAGGAAAATCTTTTGTTCCGGTGATGCCGAGTTTACTTGTCAACTGGCATCACAAAAATTTTGCACTGTCGAGCGGATTTTTCATTATCGGCGGCGGTGGCGAAGCGAAATTCCACGATGGCCTTCCGCTGATCGATCAATTCCTTTCGGGAACAATTCAAAAACAAGCGGCTGCGAATCCGAGACTTTCGCAGATAATGTCTGCGTATAAAATAACCGACCCGACGAAACTTTACGAAGCCGAATTTACGGGCAAACAATATGTTTACGCGTGGCAAATCGGCGCGAGCTATCGCATTCACGAAATGTTCTCCGCATTCCTCGGATTGCGCGTCAATTATGCGTATAATTCTTACGAAGGCTCAATGAAAGCGAGCGATTTAACGCTGAAATTGAACAATGAAAATTTGAATAAAATGCTCACGAAAGATTTGCTTTCGTGCGAACAAACGGGCTGGGGTTTTACTCCGATTGCAAGCATCGGATTCCATTATAAAAAATTCAGCGCCGGCATTAAATACGAACACAATACTTCGATTGAAATGGAAAATGAAACCGATCAAATCGATGATGCCGTTGCAAAATTTTTGCCGCAGTTTGTCGATGGCGAAAAATCGGATAATGACTTGCCCGCGATTCTTTCGATTGGCGTAAGCTACGCTTGGTTGGATTGGCTGCGCACCGGTCTCGGTTATCATCATTACTTTGATAAATTCGCCGATTACCCGCAAGGAAAAGACAGCGACTTGGACGGCGATGAACACGAAATTGTCTTCGGTGTCGAAATGGATGTAATTCCTCAACTCACGATTTCGGCGAGTGTGCAACGCACGATGTATGGCCTTGCAGATGAATACTTGAGCGATTTAAGTTTCGTCACCAATTCTTGGTCAGTCGGCGGCGGCCTCGCTTTCCGCTTTACCGATTACCTCCAAGCGCAAATCGGTTATATGGAAACGATTTACGAAGACTATAACAAAAACGATAACGGTGTGAAGAAAACATACGATCGCACCAGTCATAACATCGCCTTCGGCTTAGATTTCAAAATTTAATTTTCGCGAAAACTAAAATCGATGTTCCGAATAATTGGCGAGCTCTTTTTCGAGTTCGTCAATTTCATATTCCGAGTAAACGGGAGAAGCGAGGCGGAACATTCGCTGCAAACTTTCTCGTAATTGAGAACGCAAAATAATTTTTTGCGAAACGGCATTTTCTGGAATTTGTTTTAAAACCGCTGAATCATCAAAAACCGCATAAGAAAAAATATGCAGAGAAATGCCTTCGAAATTTTCAAATAAACGGCGCAACGCTTCGACATTGCGGTTAATGCGCAAAATCGGATTTTCAAAATTGACGCCTTGCATCCGATCTTCGTTCATCTTCGTCGCCGACCAAAATTTTTCTTCAGCGTCGCCAAAAATCCATCCCGATTTTTCCACATTTTCAAACAGATAAATTCCCGTCGGATGTAGAAGCAAAGTCCCGACGACAGTCGTATCGTTTAAGCTATTCCGCAACAGATAAAGTTTATTCACAATTTTAAAATACGAGCCGCGGCACGCTTCAAAAATTTCGCAATTCGTCGCCCAAATGAATTTTTTGGCATTCGGATTTTTCGCATTTTCCTGCAAAAGTTTTTCCACTTTCCACGCATTCTCGGTGATTTTATTGTGTTCTAATTCCACTTTTTTGACGAGTTTCGGTTTCCAATGAAATAAACTGCGATGCCAAATTTCAAAAGAATAAGTTCCGTAAGCGAGTCCGATTAAAGCGCCTTCGTCGGCGGTTTTTAATTTTCTTTTGTAGCTCAAAAGACGTCCCTGCGCATCGCGAAGGAGAACATCGTCAAAGCCCCAGGCCAAAAACCCGAGCACAACCAAAAGAACTGCAATCAAAAGAAACAACATCTTTTAGAAAATTACCGCAAAATTGCATTAGTAGGATATTACATAATGCTATCTTTCTTTGGCGAAGGCATATATTTTTATCACAATTTTTTATTTCTTCGCAAACTTTTCTCATTTTGCAGCATTCTTCCGCGCCGATTTTTTGGGCTGCAAAGAATTTTCTAAAATTGACGCGATGTTAGACGCCGCACAAAAAGTCATTGAAAAATACGAAGAATTGGAATCGGAACTTTCGACGCCAGAAGTCGTCGCCGACCAAAAACTTTACACGAAATTGCAAAAGCAATATAAAGGCTTGGAAAAAAGCTGCCAAAAGGCACGCGAATATATCCAACTTTCGAGCGATCTCGCCGAATGGAAAGCCGCTCTCGGAGGAAGCGATCCCGAATTTGCCGAAGCCGCCAAAGAAGAAATTCCGCCTCTTGAAAAGCGCATTGCAGAACTCGAAAACGAGCTGCAGATTTTGATGGTTCCGAAAGAACCATGGGACTTTCGCAACGCAACTCTCGAAATTCGCGCAGGAACCGGTGGCGATGAATCCGCCCTTTTTGCGGGCGATCTTTTCCGGATGTATCGCGGTTACTGCGATCGTATGGGCTGGAAGATGACGATTCAAGATGCGTCCGAAGGAACTGTCGGCGGCTACAAAGAAATTCGCGTTTTCATCGAAGGCGATAGCGTTTACGGCACTCTCAAATTTGAAAGTGGCGTGCACCGTGTGCAGCGCGTTCCCGATACCGAAACGCAAGGCCGCGTGCATACTTCTGCGGCAACCGTTGCGATTCTCCCCGAAGCCGAAGAAGTCGATGTGGAAATTCGCGAAGCCGATATTCACATGGACACTTACCGTTCTTCGGGCGCAGGCGGTCAGTACATTAACAAGACCGATTCCGCAGTTCGCCTCACCCATATTCCGACGGGAGTTGTCGTAAGCTGCCAAACCGAGCGTTCGCAGTTGCAGAACCGTTTGCACGCTATGGAAATGCTCCGTTCGAAAATTCTCGATGCGGTCATTGCGAAAAAAGAACAAGCCGAAGCCGCTAGCCGTAAAGCGATGGTGGGAACCGGCGACCGTTCTGCAAAAATTCGCACCTACAATTATCCGCAAAACCGCGTCACCGATCACCGCGTCAATTTGACTTTATACAAACTCGATAGCGTTATGACCGGCGACATTCAAGAAATTGTCGATGCGCTTCAAATGGCGCACGCCCAAGAAGTTCTCGGAAAATTTGCATGAACACCGTCCTCGAAATTTTAAATAAGACGACTGCGTTTTTTCAGCACAAAGGCATTCCCGACCCGCGTTTAGATGCGCAATATATTTTGGCGCACGGATTAAAAATGGATCGGATGGAATTGTACTTAAACTTTGACCGTCCGCTTTCGGAACGAGAATTAGAAGCATTGCGCCCGCTCGTCGCCCGCCGCGCAAAGCGCGAACCGCTGCAGCACATCGTCGGAAGCACGAGTTTCTGCGGCTCAGAAATTCACTGCGACCGCCGCGCACTTATTCCGCGTCCCGAAACAGAGTCGCTAATCGAAATTCTCGAAGAACGATTAAAAGGAAAAGAATCCTGCGAAATCGCTGATATCGGAACCGGTTCTGGCGCAATCGCAGTTGCTCTCGCTGCAAACAAGAAAATTTCGAATGCAAAAATTACCGCAACGGATATTTCAAAAGATGCGTTGGATTTGGCAAAAGAAAATGCCGCATTAAACAAAGTCGAAATCGAATTCTTTGAAGGCGATTTGTTAAACGCATTGCCCGACGGGAAAAAATTCGACGCGATTGTAAGCAATCCGCCTTACATTCCAGACGGCGAAAAAGAAAAGCTCCAGCCCGAAGTTCGCGATTACGATCCCGCGCTTGCGTTATTCGGCGGCGAAGACGGTTTAACTCTTGTCCGCAAAATTTTAACGCAGAGTAAAGATCGTTTAAATCCGGGCGCCATTCTTTTGATGGAAATCGGTCCGGAAGCAAACGAAGACAAAATTCTCGAGCAAGAATCCGTCAATTATCCTTGGCTCAAGTGGAAAGGCGCCCTCAAAGATTTCTATGGCGCATACCGCTTCGTCGAATGGGAAATGCTTTAACACTCGTAGCCAAAAGCGGCTAAGACGAAAGTTTCATTTTCTCCGCGGCGATAAAAGCCGAGCAAAGTTTCATCATCCTCTTCGGAAAGTTCACAGCCTTGCATCGAAAGCTGATCTGCGATACGACGACGGAAAGTGTCAAAGCCGCTACAAGAAATTTGATGCAAAGCGACAACAATTCGATTTTTAATGTTCTTTTGTGCAGTGTTCATGCGTATAATATAACAATGAAAATTGACAAAAGTTGAGAATTTTTGACGCTATTAAAATTTATTCGAAATCGTACATGCTGTTATACGAATTTTCCAATTCTTCGTTTTCTTCGGCTTTAATTTCGGGGCCTTTATTTTTTGCGGCTTCGGATTCGGCTAAGCCATCGTAATATTGCTTCGAAAGTTTCTCCACATACGCTTCATTTTGTTCCACGCGTTTGCGTAAACGCGCCAAGGCGTCATCGGAAATGGCCACGCGATTATGCATGCGCTGTTCCGCATCGCGGCCCCAAGGCGTATTTCTGTATTCGTTACGCAGAATTTGGAATGCAGCGACAGCGCTGTCTTTTGTGTCGGGCGACATTTCCCAAATGATGCCTTTCATGTATAACGCTTGAATTCCCGCTTGCGTTTCGGGATAAGTTTGATAAACGGTATCGTATGCGGCGAGCGCATAAGCGTAAGCGGTATCGACGGCGTCCATTTCTTCGAGCGGGACTTCTTGAGCAGCAACCCACAAACTTTCTGCAGTGAGGTAAAGTTCGTGCGCCATATCTTCGGGAGTTTTAACGGTGACTTTGACGCCTAAATTCACTTGCGCTTGTTTTGCATAATCGGTGTGCGGATATTTTGCGATGATTTCTTTGTAAAGTTCTTCGGCGGTATCGCTATCTTGCTTAAATTCGTCGTAAATAAAAGCCCGCGCATAAGTTGCCCGCATCACGATTGCGGTATCCGGCGATTCGTTGATAATGCGATCCAAGCGGACGAGAGAACTGTCTAATTCCGAAAGCTTAAAAAGGAAAAGTTCCGCAATTTGAAATTCTGTATCAAAGAAAGCTTTCTTCGCCGCATCCGTCGTATCGGCGAGAGAATCTTTCGCGCGGAGAGCGAGAAGCCTTTGCAACGCATCTCGGCGTTCGCGGGCATTTTGTCCCCAACTGCAGAAAGGTTTTGCTAAAAAGCTCGAATCGTAATAAGCGAGAGCGGGCTCGTAAGCGCGCTTTTCTACTTGATAAAAATCGCCGAGGTCAAAAAATCCGCGGGAAGAATATTCCGTTTTTTCGTATTCATCCGTCACATGATGCAACAGTTTTTCGCCTTCGGTCCAGTTGTTCGCTTTTAAAAGCAATTCTCCGCGACGCACAAGCATATCGGGCAAATGCGATTCGTATTCTTTGTTCGCAATCATCGCTTTATATTCTTCGGCTGCTTCGGCGTAAGCCTCGGTTTGCGCTAAACATTCTGCGGCGTGCAAAGCTGCGGAATACTGATCGCGAAGAGGAAGTTCTGCGATTTCTTTCGCTTGGTAATGTTCTCGCGCCTTCGGATAATTTTCCATTTTAAAATACAGCGAAGCAAGTCGCATGTGGGCGCGCCCGCGCATATAAGGAGTTCCCGAAGTATCGGCGAGCATGCGTTCGAGTGCTGCAATCGCTTGTTCTGTAAAATCGCCTTTTTCTTCTAATAACGAAAGAAGATTCAAGCCTTCGTGATAATAAGGATGTTCATCGCCCGCGTCTAAAATCGACTGCAACGCAAAACGGCTCACATCGTATTCGCCATTTTTATAAAGGCAATAAGCGCGTTCATATTCCACTTTCGGCATGGAATCGTGATCCGAAAAATAGCGTTCAAATTCATCGTATTTGGCGACGGCCTTTCCCCATTCGCCTTTATGCCGAAAACTTTCGCCGATGAGGAAAACTGCCCGCGCCGTTTGACGATCGTTATCGGGGAATCTTTCGAGAACGCGAGAACCTTTCTCGATGACTTTGTCGTATTTCTTTGCCGCTTCACCAGTCGCGATTAAATCGGAATCGCCCGGAACCGAATCGGCACGTGCTTCTTCGAGTTTCGTCGCATCTTCATAATTTCTGTCGGCGTTAAAAATATGATTGAGATATGCGCAACAAGTACAACCCTCGAAAAGCGAGAGCGTAAGCAAAGCAAAAAGGCTAAGAAAAATCGCGCGCATAATCACAACTTACAAATCAATACATCGAAAGATATTTCAAATAATCACAAAGACGACTTCCTTCGGGAATTTTCGTCTTATCCAAACGAATCATGCGCACTTCGGCGGGCTTTCCTGCGATGCGGGCGAGCAATTCAAAATTATCCCGCGTTTCCCAAGTGGCGCCAGTCATCACAGTACCATCGCAATCGGTTTCACCCGTTTCGGTTCCGACTCCCGAAAGCCGAGAATTTTGCTGCAATAACGTCGTGTAAATTTCGGGAGTTTTTGCTTTTGCGCTGTTGGCTAAAACATTTGAATCCGTCACGACGATGTGCACGCCATAAAATTTTCCGAGACTGTCAAAGAGAACAGTGTATTTGTGAAAATACGGCGCTTCAAAGAAATTTTCTTGCCATGTATTGCGATTGATTTTTTTGAAATTCGCTGCGGAATATTTTTTGAAAAATTCTTTTTGCGAGGCACCGTACCGGACGAGGTAATGTCCGAGACTCGTTTCAAAAGAATGTTCCGAAACAGGCAAAGTCCGCATACTGTCAATGACCCGCGAAAGATCGGTTGCAAGCAAACTTTTCTGCGTTTCGTGCACCGGCGGCATCGCGGACGCTTCTTGAATTCGAAGTGCAATATCCGGATAAGAGGCGTCAAGATTTTGAATTTCGAGAAATTGCGTTTTTGCTAAATCGAAATTACGCCCTCTCATATACGCCCGACCGAGCGCTTCGCGGAGCGGTAAATTTTCGGGATATTGACGCACGAGCGGTTCCAAAATATCGTAAGCCACTTGAGCGCGTTCTTGTGGCGAAAGAGAACCGCCTTTTCCCGGTGCCATTTTTTGTCCAAGAGAAAGGAACGCTTCCGTCGTCATCTTGTGACCCGGACGAATCGCTAAAGCCCGACGATAAGTCTCTTCGGCATTTTCAAAGTGCCCCGCATATTCTTGAAGCATTCCTTGCAAGCAAAGAAAATCAACGTTCACCGGAAATTTGGAAAGCGCATAATCGACGACTAAAGAACAACTGTCCAAGTTTCCTTCGTCGTGAAAGACTTGCGCCAAACGAAAATAAGCGGCCGCCGAATTTCCTTCGAATAAACTAATCGCCACATGCGCTTCTTCAAGACTTTCAGCATAACGGCGCGCTTGAAAAAGATAATCTGCATAGAGCAAGCGCGCTTCGGCAAAGGCTGGCGCTTTCTGCGTTGCAATATGAGCGAGTTCTAGTGCGGTGCCCAAACTGTTTGCGTTTTCAGCAAGGCGCGCATCGATGTAAAATGCGACCGCAGATTCGGGATAACGATTTTTGAGCGAGCGTTCCATCGATTCTAACTGCGAACGCCAAATGGGAAGTAACGAATCCGCGTTCACCGAAAGAAGAGAATTGACAACTCCCCACTGCGCCAAAAAAACTTCGGGATATTGAAGAGCAATCGCTTCGTAAACTTCGGCAGCTTCATTAAATTTTCCGCTTTTCTGCAATTCTTCGGCGCGGCGCAATTCTTGTTCCGTCGAAATCGGCATCCGATCTAAACCCGCCAATGTATCGGGAACATCCCCGCGTAAAATCGACGTGCCCGCAGGAAGTCCAAACGGAATACTCGAAACGACAACGCTTCGCGGACCAATTTTCAAATAAACGGAGTAAGCGGCTAATGCGATAAAAGCGCCACCGAGAAGCGTCAAAAAAAATACTGCCGCTCGCCGCGCTTTAACTTTTGAAACTGCCATTAGATTTCCAAGAAATCGCTCAAACGTTCGCGCTTTTCTTTGTTCTTCTGCAATTTGCGAAGAGTTTTATTTTTGATTTGACGCACGCGTTCACGGCTGAGTTTCAAATCTTCGCCGATATCTTTCAGCGTCGTATCTTCCACTGCGTCCAAACCGTAGAACATGCGAAGAATTTCTTCTTCGCGGTGCGGAAGCGATTTGAGAGTTTCGTCGAGGAGCGCTTTGCGTTCCTTCTTTTCCATTTCGTCTTCTTGATTGCCGTCCGTGCCGAGCACATCCATCAAAGAACTCACGGAATCGCCCGAAGCGCTGTCATCGTTAATCGGCGCATCAAGAGAAATATCGACGATTTTTTCCATTACTTCGACAATGTCCTGTTCCGAGCCTGCAAATTCCGGCATTGCCATCGTGCGTTCGTAATCGCCGCCATTCAAAACGAGAGCCCGCTTAAAGCGATTCACCATCGTCAATTTGTTAGGCGGAATGCGGACTGCACCAACCTGTTCGAACAAAGCTTTTTGAATCGACTGGCGAATCCACCAAACGGCGTAACTGATGAATTTGACATCTTTTGTGCTGTCAAATCTTTTGGCAGCTTTGAAAAGTCCGAGATTTCCTTCGTTGATTAAATCGAGCAAAGAAAGTCCGCGACCTTGATACTTGCGCGCAACACTTACCACAAAGCGAAGATTCCCGCGGATGAGATGCTGCAAAGCACGTTCACGGATTTCTTCGGATTCGCCGTTTTTGATGATGGAAATGAGCGCAGCTTCTTCTTCCGGTTTGAGTGTCGGAAACCGGTTTAAATCTCGAAAATATAACGATTCGTTGATATCACTCATTTTAGAAAAACCTGCGCTGAGAATTTTACCCTTTAAATATGGCTTTTTACGGCTGTTTCGTCAAACGCTTCAAGAGTTCGTACGGGTAAATTCCCGTCCGATGCCCGTCACTCCAAAGAATTCCCACGGCGTAACGCCCGATGGACTGAATACTTTCCAAGCGAATGTCTTCGGGAACAGTTTTCGGGTCTAAAAGTTTTTCGCCCGTATTTTCATCGACGCAAAGCGCACACGGACACGCTAAACGCAAATCCCGTAAGCGAAAAATGGCGCGGCTTCCGTCGTCAAAATCAAATCCGAGTTCACCTTTTTTTGTGCGGAAAATTTTCAACGGTTGCAGCATTATGCCTCCACAGGGATTTCGTCCCAGCGCAAATTGAAGTTGTGCAAAACATGAGAATTGGAATGTTCCAACTGAGCGATTGCATGAATTGTCTTCTCGGCGATTTCGATGAATGCGCGACCGCTTTCGCTATTCGGATAACGCAGAACGGCAGGGGCTCCCAAATCACCGCAATCAGCAACGGATGGTTCTAGCGGAACTTTTCCGAGGAGAGGGACGCCAAGCGCCTTAGAAATACGTTCGCCGCCTCCGGTGCGGAAAATGTTGTGACGCTTTCCGCAGCCATCGCAGATAAAGTAACTCATGTTTTCAATGATACCGACCGAAGGAACGCCGACGCTATCAAACATCGCAAGACCTTTTCGACAGTCAGCGAGGGCGACTTCTTGCGGCGTCGTGACGACAACAGCACAAGTTAACGGGCATTGTTGTGTTAGCGTCAATTGAATATCTCCCGTTCCAGGAGGAAAGTCGATGAGCAAATAATCGAGTTCGCCCCAACGCACTCGATGCACAAAATTTTGAATCATCTGACTCGCCATCGGGCCGCGCCAAATTGTCGCTTTATCGGATTCCGCAAACATCGCCATCGAAATCAGCGAAACGCCGCCCTTTGTGACCACCGGCGCAATCGTGCGATCGTCAAAAATTTCGGGAGCGGTATCCACCCCGAACATAATATTCATCGAAGGACCGTAAATGTCTGCGTCCAAAACGCCGACTTTTGCGCCCGCTAAACTGAGAGCCATCGCCAAGTTTGCAGTCACCGTCGATTTGCCCACGCCACCCTTTCCGCTGGCGACGCCGACGATGCGTTTCACATCTTTGAGAAGAGCGTTATCGCTTGCTGGCGCAGCGTTTGCATTCACAACGCGACCGTTCGCTGTCAAAGTGACTTCTGCCGTTTTCGCTCCAATGTCGCGCAAAATTTGTTCGCACTGTGTTTTAAAACGATCGCGAATCGGACACGCGGGAGTTGTGAGTTGCAAATCCAAAGTCACATCGCCGTCTGCAGAAATTTTCACATTGTGAACGAATCCGAGTTCAACGATATTTTTCTTCAAATCCGGATCGCGTACGACGGACAAAGCTTGCAAAATTTGTTCTTCTGTTAACACGAGAAACCTTCTTGATGAATTCCAAATTTAGAAATTTGCCTTTTACTTCACAATTCCTAGTTCGCTGATTTTTGCGAAGCCGTTTACCTTTTCGCCGAGGCGTACGTGCACCCATCCATCTTTCACGCCGAGCACTTCGACTTCTGTCCCTTCGGAAAGCATATTGAGGGTTTGATCTTTATCGCTTGGGCCGCTCGTAATGTCGGCGGTTTCTGCGGTGACAACTCCCAAGGCAAATGTATTTTCGCGGTAAACTTTATAGCCTGCACTCAGCGCAAAAATGCCGAGGATAATTGCCACCGGGAAAATGCTCACAGCGAGTGCGGTTTTCATTTTAGGATTTGCCGCAAGGACGCGGACAATACACAGAATAAAAATGAGCCAAACAATTCCGAGAATCGCAAAAAGTTGTTCCTTTAACGAGAAGAAATGATGCGCTTGAAAAAAGAAATTTAGAAGCGGATTTTCTTCCGTCGTCGATTCTTCGACTTTATCTTTCGTCATGCTTTTTGCGAGTTTTAAATTGTATTGAAAATCTTCATTCGTCGGATCTAAACGCAACGCTTTTTCATAATTCAAAATGGCAAAGCCCAAACGCTTTTCGCGGAAATAAGCGTTTCCCAAATTGTAAAATAAATCGGCATTTTGAAATTCATTATCGACGCAATTTTGCCACGCTTCAACTGCCGAAGAAAAATCTCCCGCTTGATACGCCGCAGCCCCTGTGTAAAGGGTTTTGCAATTTTCATTTGACCACGCTGCAATCGCAAAAGCAAAAATTGAAAGAAAAATTTTCATCTGAAATTTCATTTTAAAACCTCCAACGCATCGCAGAGCATTTCAAATTCCGAAAGCGCTTTTTTGCATTCTTCGGATGTCGCAGAAACCGGCGCAAATCGGGCGAACGCACACGCTTCTTGCCACTGCAAAACTTTTTGAATTTGCTCTTCTTTCACCCCGAGATTTGTCAAATTTTGTTTGACAGCTTCTTTGGTCATGCCGCGGAATTCCAAATTCGAAAGATCCGAAAGATAGCCGACAAGTCCATTTTCAAGAGCCGCATAGAACGCTTTGCCGTCGCCTTTTTCAAGAGCGGTTTTGGCAATAGCCGTGAACTTTTTCAAATTCTTTTTCGCAGTCGCTTTGCGGACAAGCGCTGCATTGCTCGAATGTTTCCGATGCGTGCGCACAAATGCGCAGAACAAAAGATAAAGCGGAATCGGAAGCAAAAGTAAAATCCAAAAACCAATGGAACGATACAGCGGAATTTCTTTTGCGCTCACCGCATTCACTTGATGCACATAACGAATGTCGCGCCCGAGAGATTCAATTTCTTCTTTGGCTGCGGGCACATACGCAGCGGGCGATTCCGAATCGTAAGTCGGAGCCGTTCCCGTTCCTTTTTCCACTTTGATTTTCCACGGGCCTTCGGTTTTTGTTTCGTAAATTTTCTTCGTCGGATTAAACCAATTATAGGTAATCGCAGGAATTTCAAATTCGCCTTTTTTCTTCGGATAAAGGAAAATGCGAATATTTTTCGTCGTCAAAACTTTTCCGCCGCTCACTTTCTTTTTGATATCGGATTCGGGTGGAACCGAGCGGAAATCCGAGAAATTCGGAAGCTCGGGATCGGTAATCGTTCCCGGTTTTCCGTCGCCAGAAATTTGCACTGAAAGAGTTAATGCATCGCCGAGAGAAAGCGAATCTTTGTCAAAGGAAGCGCTGAATTTATAATTTCCGACCATACCCGAAAAATTCTGCGGTTTGCCTTGTTGCGGAAGCGGTAACACCGTAATATTCAGCGGAGCAGTTTGCGCTTCGGCTTCTTCAGGCTCTTGCTGCACACTTTTAAAGCTCATCGAAAATCCGCCGTGACTTTGATTCTTTTCCACAATTTTCGGCGCGCCGACTTTCATGTACTTAAACTTAAACGGCGGAATGGAAACTTTTCCTGTTTTCACCGGAGAAATCCACGCAAATTTTGCGCTGCCTTTTGTTTCGCGCGGAGCGTCGGGAATCGGCATGAGTTTTAACTCCGAAAGATCCGAACGGTGTGCGATAAAATCATTTCCCAAATCCATATTGGTTGCGACCAAATTGCCTTGGAAATGTTCATACGTGTGAATAGAAAGCGTGACCGAAAGTTGTTCGCCTTCGTAAACCGTGCGTTTATTTGGCGAAAGCGAGACGGAAACCGCAGCGTCATTATACGATTTTTGCACTTCGACGGCGGGACGCGAAATTTCATATTCTTGATCTTGAATTTTCCACGTTAAAATGCCCGCAATTTTTCGTCCCGTTTGCTTCGGAGCGGTCAATTTAAAATCATAACGGCGCACATTATAACCGCGGCCAAAAAAGTCTTCGACGCGGGTATCGGTCGAATCCAATCCGCGGAGGACGAAACCGTTCTGCGGCATAAAGCGCGGCACATCGCGTGGTTCAGCAAGTTCCCGAATCGGAACGATTAAACGCAAATCAAATTGCATGCCCGCTTCAATGCGATCTGTACTAAAATCGAGACTCATCCGAGCCTGCGCAAAAACCGCAAACGCAAGAATTAAAAGCAATAAGTTTCTCATAACAATCAAAAGATACAAAAAAGCTATCTTTGAGCTATGCAGTACAAAACGTTGGAATCTCTGTTTGAGAAATTTTCTAAAATCCAAATGTTAGGTCCTATCGGCAGCGGAAAATCCCGCGTCTTACGAGAATTTGCCGAGCACCACCAAAATGTTGCCCTTTCATCGACAGAACTTCAACGTAAAATTCAGCGAGCGCTTGCACCATTTTGGCAACAGCGATTCATTAGCCTCCGCGATGATGATGCGCCGCGCGTCCGCGATTTGCTTTTAAAACCAAAATTTTTTCTCAACTCCGAGCATTACGTCGAAGATGAACCGTTTGCGCAAACCGATCCCGAAAAATTAGGCGAAGCGCTGAAAATGGCGAATCTTCCCGAAACGGTTTTGCGCGTTAAACTGCTCAGCCTTTCGAATGGAGAATTGCGCCGCATTTTGCTCGCACGCCTTTGGATGGAATCGCCCGAAACCGTTCTCTTAGACGATCCTTTCGGCGGTTTAGATCCCGAATATCGCACGCATTTAGCGCAAGCGATTTTAAAAATGGCCGAGACGAATGTAAAACTCGCCGTGAGTTTACAACGCGCCGAAGAATTGCTCCCAAAAATTCCCGCATTCGTTTACGAAAACGGAGAATTTCACGAATACGAAGGAAAACTTCCCGAAGAAATTGCCGATGCGCCGCGCACGCAAGAAATTTCCACTTATCAAATTGAAACGTTGCACGCTCCCGAATCCACCGGCGAAATTCTTTTCGATTTAAATCATATTCACATTTGCTACGGCGCAACTCAAGTCATCAATGACCTTTCTTGGCAAGTCAAAAAAGGCGAACATTGGGTCGTGATGGGACAAAATGGCGCAGGGAAAAGTACGCTGCTCGCGCTCCTTTCTGCCGATCATCCGCAAATGTATTCCAACGATATTACGCTTTTTGGAAAGAAGCCGGGTCACGGCCTTAACATTTGGGAACACAAAGCGCAAATCGGATTTTTCTCGCCTGAACTGGCGACACAATACCGCGAAAATTTGAATATTATGGAAGTGCTTTGCACCGGTTTTACGACGAATCTCGGGCTCTTTACTCCACCCTCGTGGGAAGAAAAAGCGAAAGCAAAAAATTGGTTAAAAGAACTCGGCTTTGAAAATCCCGAACGCCGATTTGATGAACTTTCTGCAACCGAACGCCGCTTGATTTTAATCGCGCGCGCTGCAATTCGTCCGCCGAAAGCGCTAATTCTCGACGAACCCACTCAAGGAATGGGCGCTGAATTTCGCGAACGACTCTTCTCGCTTTTGCAATTCCTTTCCAAAGAAACGACTCTCATTTTGGTCACGCATTATCACGAAGAATGGCCAGAATGCATGACGCATGTGCTGCACATGCCGAAATTCAGCTTCTAAATTTCGCTACTTTTTCCGCTTTCTCGGTCCCGGCATAAAGGGGCTTCTTTCTTCGCTTTCTTGAGCGATTTCTGCAGCAGATTCTTGCTTGACGACGACAGAATCGCCATCGTTTAATCCGAAGAGAATTTGCACATTCACGCCATCGGTAATGCCTGTTTTCACCGGACGGAATGCCGCTTTCCCGTTCACATTGATCCACACATTTTTGCCTTTGAGTTTCGGCGGGCTCGATGATTTTTTCTTTCCCGCACTGCCCCCACCAAACGACATTCCCGGAGGCGGTGGCGGGCCAAAATCGTCGTCGGATTTTTTATGCATCGGCTTCGGAGGTTTTGGCGCATCGCGCGGGTCGAGCATCGGAGTGCCTTCTGCCGGAGAAAATTTAATGGCTGCGACCGGAACGCTCAACGCATTTTCCACTTCTTCCGTAACGATTGTGCACGTTGCCGTCATTCCCGGGAGCAATTTTAAATCGGGATTTTCTGCGGTGATGACGACAGAATACGTCACCACATTCGAAGTCACCGTCGGATTTAATCGAATCGATTCCACGACGCCGTGAAATTTATCGTCTTGAAAAGCGTCCACGGTAAAAGTCACTTTTTGTCCGGCTTTCACGCTTCCAATATCCGCTTCGTCAACGCTTGCCATGACACGCATTTTCGAAAGGTCTTTAGCTAAGATGAAAAGCGTCGGCGTATTCATCGATGCCGCAACCGTTTGCCCAACGTCAACCGATCTCTGCAAAACAACGCCGTCGATCGGACTTTTAATAATGCAATAACTCACATTGAGTTTCGCCTGCGCCACTTCACTTTCCCGTGTTTTCCACGCGAGCTTTGCCGAGTTCATTTCGTATTCGGCGGTTTCTAAATCCACGGCGCTTGCGCTCCCGCTTTCGGCGAGTTTTTTCGTGCGATTGAAAACAGAAAGTTTGTGCTCGTAATCGATTTTTGCGCTGGACGCTGCGATTTCTGCTTGATACAATGCCGATTGCAATTTACTGCGGTCGAGTTCTGCAATCACTTGCCCTTTTTTCACTTTCGAATTAAAGTCCACATTGATTTTGCTAATGTCACCCGAAACCTGCGTGCCCACATTCACCGTGTCCATCGGCGAAAGAGTTCCCGTCGAAGAAATCGTCGTCTGAATCGTTGCACGCTTCACTTTTTCGCTCACCATCACGCCTGCATTTTGCGCATCCGACGGTTTCAAAAAACGAAACGCTGCAAATCCTAAGATTCCCAAAACCACTAAAATCACAAAAATTTTTAGAAACTTTTTCATTGAAATTTCCCCATATAAAGTTCCAGCAAATGGCGTGCGAGAATGCTTGTATATTTCGCTTGGATAAGAGTACTTTGTGCGCTTTGCCAATTATTTTTCTGCTCTAAAAAATCGGTAAAAGTAATCGTTCCCGCTTCTCTCTGTTCTTTGGCGACGAGGTAAGCTTCTTCGGCGCTTTCTTCGCCCGCGATTGCCGCTTCCCAAGCTGCATCCGCATTTTCCACTTGAATATAAAGCTGCTCCAAATTATTTTCCAATTCCTTCTCGGTTTCGCGTTTTGAAACTTGCGCACGCTCGCTTTCGACTTGTGCCGAAAGCACTTTTGCCGTTGTCGTTCCGCCATCGATAATCGGAATGTTAATGCCGAGAGAAATGCTATGCGTATAACCATTTTTCATTTGCCGCGCGTACCTATCCGATTTCCACGCTTGAAATCCCGAAGTCGCTTCGGCGCCGAGAGTCACCGAAATCGAATTATTGCGATGCGCTTCTTCGACATTTTTCTCCGCCGCTTGAATATTCAAACTATCCGAAATGAGTCCGGGATAATGCGATTTTGTCTGCGTTAAAACTTCTTCGAAAGTGGGAATTTTTCCCAAGTCTTCGGGCTTTTCAAACGCCGTTTCTGGGGCGACGATTTGCACCGAATCCGTCCGCGAAATTTCCAAAAGTTGCCTAAGCGTCGTGAGCGAAGAACGTTCCGATTGCAAAGCCGAAATTTGCTTTACCTTTGCCTGCGCCGCATCGCTTTTGACGAGCGCTAAATCGCTCCGCGTAATGGTTCCCGCTTCAAAAAATCTTCCGTTTAATGCGACTAACGAATCCGAAAGAACGAGCGCCGAATCGGCGAGTTTTCGATTTTCTCCTGCGGCGAGTAAATTGACAAACGCATTCATCACATTTTCTTGCACTTTTAAAACGGCAAGTTCTGTGCTGAATTGACTCGCTTTTAACGCAATTTGTTTACTTTCAACGCTTAGTCCATTTGCGCCGCCGTCCCAAATTTTATACGAGCCAGAAAGTCCGAGATTTAAACGGTAATGATCTTGCGATTGTCCATCAAAAGGCGTATCGTAAAGAGATTGATTTACATAAGCCGAAAGAGTCGGGCGATTAGAAGCCTTTGACGATAAAAGCGAAGCCTCGGAAGCGCGTTCCGAAAGTTTTGCATTTTCTACATCCAAGCTGCGTTCGCCCGCTAATTTGACGCAATCTTCGAGAGTGAGCGTCTGCGCAAAAGCACAAGAGCCCGCAGCCAAAAGCGCGAGCATCTTGAAATATAAAAAGCGTATTCTCAGCGATTTCACAAAATTTAGATGCATTTCCCCATGGAAAAGTTGCAGCTCATTGTGAAATTTTTTCGGAGGATGATTCGTCTGCGGAAACAGTTTCTGCGGCTTCTGCCTTTTCCGCTTTTTTCGCACGTTCCTTGCGGAGTTTATCGCGGTCAAGAGTATCTTTTAAGCGGAAAGTCGCATACGTTCCAAGCCCGCCGACAACAGGAAGGAAAAATGGGAATAAACTTTCTGCCAAAGTCGAACGTTTTCGAATTCCGATGATAGCGACAAGCGGCGAAAGCGCAAAACCGCACCAAGTGCCGAGCCGTCCAAAATAACGATTTCTGCGTTCGCGTCCACGGATGCCTTCGGCCGGTTGCATCGCATCCAAAGTAAAATGAGCGACCAAGAAAGAACCGATTGCAGCCGAAATGCCGCTGAGCAATAATTGCGCAACCGCGGGCAATTTCCGCGAAAGCCGCGAAATACCAAGCGCATGCACCAAAAATCCAAGGAGCGCAAATCCGATAAGAATTTTCGTCACCGTCGGACTTTTAAATGTATCGTCGATGCACCAATTCACAAAATGTTCGCAGTTGTTGCTGTATAAATAATACGAACGTTCGTAAAGGCGCTTTTTCGCCCGTTCCACGGCCGCAGCGCCCGTAAATTTCGCCTGAGGATGTTCTACCACACGAAATCCGTGTCCATCGCAAAATTTTTTAATCGAAGTTTTGACGACGCAACCGTAGCGAATCAGCCCGGGCAACCGCAAAATATCCTTCCGAGTTAATGTCCGCGCCATCCCCGAATAATGAATCACGCGGCCGTTTCCGATATACAAGCCGTGATGATTAAACCCCGCACGCGGAGAAAGCAAATGAGAACCGAGAGGCGGCTCCGGAATTTTAGATTCATCTACAATTTCACTCATACCGATAATATATCACAAAATCGTAAAAATTGACGCTTTCCCGCACAAAAAAAAAGACCCGAGAAATTCTCGAGTCTTGATCGTGGACGATACTGGATTTGAACCAGTGACCTCTGCCGTGTGAAAGCAGCGCTCTAAACCAACTGAGCTAATCGTCCAAGCGCCCCAAAGATACAAAAGGAATCAAAAATCGTCAAGATGTCTGTAAAAAAAATCGGCAGAGCCGATTTTTTTACAAGTATTTATCTTCAGCGTGGCCGAAAATTTCGACGAAATCAGCTTGCGTTTTCGCATCGATTAAATCTTTGCGGACTTCGGCGTTCGAAAGGACGCGGCTCACCGACGAAAGAGCTTTCAAATGCGGACCAACCGTATTGCCCGGGCTCACGATTAAAATCAAAAGATGCACCGGTTCATTATCCATCGCGTCAAAGTCAATGCCTTTTTCAACGGTTGCAGCGACCATGCACATCCGATCGACGTAATCGATTTTTGCATGCGGAACCGCAAGACCATAACCAATTCCCGTTGAACGAGTTTGTTCCCGCTTCCAAACGGCATCGAAAATCTCATCCCGATGATCCAGCTTATAAGAAGCGCAAAGCGTATCGACCAACTCGTTTAAGATTTGTTCCTTCGTGGAACTTTGCGAGTTGATGATCACACTGTTATCGGCAAATCGTTCAGAAAGACGCATATTGGTTTCCTTGTTTCTTCAAATTTTAGTAAAAAAATGCAAAAAGTGCATACTTGTGAGCGAAAAAGCACTTTTCCATTTAGAATATGCCATTTTTGAATGGAAATCTTCGAAAAAAACGACAAATTTAGCGATTTTTTCAATAATTTTTGCAATTTTCCTTGGCAATTTTCACCGGAATTTGCCCGGGAGCGACCGCATTTCCGAGTGAGCAATATGTAAGGTTTGCTCCAAACGCTAAACTTTTTAAGCGGGATTCTTCCCCCGTTTTCCCCATCGCGAAAAGGGAAAACAATTCAAAATCGGGCGCATTTTGGGCGATAAACGGATAAAGTCCCTCGAAATCGCCCCAAGTCGAGCTCATACAAGCGGTTTTAAATCCGTTCGCACGGACCGCTTTCGCCTTTTGGATTAAATTTTCAAGTTCCATCGTCGATGAAATTTTCTGAAAATCGTGATGCGAAACTAAAAAGCGAACGCCGCTTTGCGAAAAATCCTTCGCCAATTTCGGGAAAAGTTCGTCCAAATCTTCGGCTTCAATATCGATAAAATCCGGTTTTACTGCAGCCGAAAGAATATCGCGCCAAAGCGCTTCGCGCCCTAAAGATTTTTCCGTCGGAAATTTTCCACCGTCGCGTTCGAGGCGAATCGTCCCCACGAGAAGTGCCCGCGGAAAACGCCCGCGGATATTTTCTGCGACATGAGACCATTTCACGCCCGCCGGGAGCAAGTCGTAGCGAATTTCCAAAGCGTCGCAGAGTTTTGCAGCTTCTGCGATTTCTCCCGTGGGATTTTCTTCGATTTCTTGAAATGTTTTTGCATCGATTACGCCCGCAAGCATCGGCAATAACCGCGAAAAATTTTGATTCAATTTTTGTTCCGAATTCATCGGAAAAAATTTAACTAATCCGCGAAGAAAAACCAGGCGAAATTATCCTGCGGGGGCAGAAATTTGCCCGCGCTAATTTAATGAAAATTCAAAAATCAATTTCCGCGAAAAAATTCCCCGCCAATGTTTACAAATGAACTTTTTCTGCGCCGATTCTATTTCAAACTTTCGTCAATTTTTGTATTTTTTCTTTTTAAAAACAACATTTTCGTCGTCTTTTAATTTTTTGTTTTAAAGGCTATTTATGGAAACTATCGCCGAACTGGATCAGGCTGCGAAAGCGGAACTGGCGCAACTCGCCCAGCTCCCCGCTATCACCATGAAAGAAAAGCGCACGATTACGCCGCAAACCGCTGCGGAACTTGCTCCGCTTTCTCGACGCACTACGATGGACGAAACCAATTTAGGTTTTACCGAAGCGCAAGCCCGCTTAGAAGCGAATCGTTGCCTCAAATGCAAAAAGCCTTCGTGCACTCCCGCTTGCCCAATCGGCATGCCGATTCCCGAATATTTGGAACGCGTCGCCGCCGGAGATTTTCAAGGTGCAATCGACATTATCCGCAGCACTTCGCTTATTCCTTCGATTTGTAGCCGCGTTTGTCCGCACGAACGTCAATGCGAATCGAGCTGCACTTTGGGAAAACTTTTGAAAGACCCGAAAAAAGGCGTTCACTTGGGAAATATGGAACGCTTTTGCGCAGATTATGAACGCGAACATTTGGGCGGAAAAAAGCCGCTTCCCGTCGGCGCAAACACCGGAAAGAAAATCGCGATCATCGGCTCGGGCCCCGCAAGCATCGGCGCTGCAATCGATTTTCGCGCTTTCGGTCATCAAGTTGAAATTTTTGAAGAATACGATCAACTCGGCGGCGTTCTCCGCTACGGCATTCCCGAATTCCGTTTGCCGAAGAAAATTTTGGATTACGAAATTGCAACGCTAAAACAAATGGGCGTCATCTGCCACACGAAAGTCCACGTCGGAAAAGATGTTTCTATCGATGAACTTTTGCTGCAAGGTTTTGACGCAGTTTTCGTCGGGAACGGTGCAAGCCTTCCGTCGGTTCCGAAAATTCCGGGAATCGATTTGAAAGGAGTCTTTAACGCGAAAGATTATTTGGAAAGAGCGAACCGCGGCGCCGCTTTGGAATCGGGGAAAAATGTCATCGTCGTCGGCGGTGGAAATGTCGCGATGGACGCAGCCCGCATGGCTTTCCGTTTGGGCGCAGAAAAAGTGCGATTCGTTTACCGCAGAACCCGCGAACAAATGCCCGCTTGCTCCGAAGAAATTCACGATGCAACTTCGGAAGGCGCAGAAATTGTCGAACTTAGAAATCCGTGCGAACTCATCGGTGACGAAAACGGCCGCGTGAAACAAGCAAAGCTCGATGTTTTCACTCTCGGCGAACCCGACGAAAAAGGTCGCCCCGCTCCGGTCAAAGTCGAAGGCGAATCAGAAATGATCGATTGCGACACCGTCGTCCTCGCCATCGGAAGCAAAACGGCAACCGACGTTCTCGATTCTGCAAGCGAAGACTCGAAGAAAAAAGTCTACGTCGCAGGCGATGCGCTCTACGGCCCAAAAACCGTTGTCTTAGCCATTCGCACCGGCCGCGAAACCGCCGCCCAAATCCACAAAGATTTAATGGGCTAAGAATTCACTTCAAAAAAGAAAAGCGTCTCCAAAGAGGCGCCTTTTTTTGATGGGAAATTAAATTACTTTTTTAAAAGATTAAGCACTTCTTGAATTGAATCACAAGCACTTTCAAATGAAATTTCTTTTATACTTTGATTTTGAAATCCTCTCCAAAAATCTTTCTTGCATGTAATTTTGTAAAACAAGTTGACTCGTAATTCGCTTTTCTTGTGCAATTTTCTTTACCCGAGCTTTGAGTTGCATTGAATTTTTTACTGTCATAAAAGCACCTCTAGATAGTTCAAAATTTTAGGTTTTACTCGAAGTTTTTCTGCATATCCAATCAATTTTTGAAAATTCTTTTCTTTAGATTGCACATATTTTTTCATCGCTTTTCCAATCAGCTGAATATTTCCATCATTTCCACGCATTATATCGCAAAGAGTTCTTTCAATATCATAAACTTTAATTTTATTTCCACTCGGAGAATTCACCTCTGTAATTCCTAAAGAGTAATTTTTCAAAACAACTCTCTTTATAAAAATTTTTTCTTCTTTTAGAGAAGGAGTATTATAACCTTGAGGAAATGTCATCGCGTAAACCGATGGCGTTTGATCCGAATAGCCAAATAAATAAAGCGCAGTTTCTCCCGAAAAAATGCCTCGGCTATATTTCTGTTGCAAAAGAAACATTTCATCTTCCCACGCATTCGCTTGAACATAAATTCCTCGGGAATACGAATAAATTTCGCCCAAATCAACTAATTGCTTTAATTGTGCACGCGGTAACCCTGCAGCCGACACTTCTGCAGTCATAAGCGTCCCATTTGTTGAACGCTTGAGCATTCGATGAATTTTATCTAAATATCCCATCATTTCCTCTCATTACAATCACACATTAAATTATACAAAAATAATGTGTGGTTGTAATTATTCGTTCCACGGAGGATTGATTTCTTCGGGCTTTGTTTTTAAAATGCGGTAAACGAAATAGGCGACGATGGAAGCGGTACAGCCGACTTGCAAAAACGGGAAAAATGTTTTGATACAAAACAGATAAACGAGATTGTAAAGTTGATACGCCGAATCGTAATCGAAGAGAATCGTTGCGATAAAAAGTTGTAAAGGCGAATAAGTCGCAAGGAAATGCGGCAAAAGCTGCGCTAAAAATAAAGCCATCAAAATCAACTTCGCTTTTTGCGAAGCTAAAAAATAACCGCGGTCAAATAATGTGAGAGAAAAGAGAACGACTAAAGGACAGAGCAAAACAAAATCGTGATCCGAGCAATAAGTGATAATCGGATAAAAGACGAGAACCGGCGCAATTTGAATCCACGGCGAAGGCGATTTGCGGAATAGATAACAAAGAGTTCCGCAAGCACTTGCGCAAAGAATCATCCAAACGATACGTCCCGTCGGTCCAAACCACAAAACCAATTTTCGCACGAGTATAAAGTTTAAATTGCTCGCTTCTAAATAAGGCGCGCCCATTTTCGGAATAAGCAAAATCAAATCGATCGGCGATTCATGTAAAACGTATGCCGGCCAAAGAGTCGCTAAAATACAAATTCCCAAAGCGATTCCGATGCTTTTCCATTTCTGCGAAAAGAGGAGCGGGAAAATAAAAAGTCCACCCACTTGCGGTTTGATAAGTAAAATCGCCCAAGCAATTCCTAGTAAAATTTGCTTGTCCCGTTTTAATGCATAGCAAAAAGCAAACATCGCAACGAGCAAAAGCGGACTATAATTCATCACGCAAATGACTCGCAGATAAGGATATAAAATAACCACAACGAGCATTTCCCAAAATAAAACGCGATCTAAAATCGCAGAGGGTTCCCACCGCGACAAATACCGCAACAAGAAAAAGAGAATCGCTAAATAGACGAAAAGTAAAATTCCTGCGCAAACGACAGTCGGCAAATAGGCATACCACCAAAAAAGCGTAAAATGCCAAGGCGGATAAAAATGCACATATTCTTGTTTGCCGTTACAATTCGAAGGCATATCAGGACGGCTCAGCCCGCAATATTTTTCATGCTCCATTTCATGATTCCAAACATAAAACGGATTGATTCCCTCGCGCACTAAACTAATTTCATTATGTCGAAATCCAATATCACAATAATCAAACGGCAACGCTGCAATTTTCGGCAAAGCTGTATTATAAAAAATCACCCCGAGCAACACGGCAAAGATGATTTTAACAATCGAATTTCTGTTTCTTTTTATAAAATTTGCCACCGCAAAATTTCTCCAATTTTTCAGGAAAATTTAATTTTTCTAAATAAACTACGGCAAAATTTTTCCAAAACCGAATGAATTTTTACATTCCCGCGCGGAGCGCCAATTTCAATTAACAATTAACAATTGAGAATTAGGTGCACCTTTGACGCGCGGGTTATAAACTGCAGCGAAGCTGCCTAACTTTATAATTGTTAATTGTTAATTGTTAATTATCAATTATGCATTATTAGCCAATGCACAATTGGAAATAATGGCGGCAAAGCCGCGCGAGGGGATGCGCAAAAGTTTGAAGCAAAATGCGACTTAAAATTTTTTCCACAACGGATTGATTTCTTCGGGCTTTGTTTTTAAAATGCGGTAAACGAAATAGGCGACGATGGAAGCGGTACAGCCGACTTGCAAAAACGGGAAAAATGTTTTGATACAAAACAGATAAACGAGATTGTAAAGTTGATACGCCGAATCGTAATCGAAGAGAATCGTTGCGATAAAAAGTTGTAAAGGCGAATAAGTCGCAAGGAAATGCGGCAAAAGCTGCGCTAAAAATAAAGCCATCAAAATCAACTTCGCTTTTTGCGAAGCTAAAAAATAACCGCG
>NZ_QGHD01000024.1:37053-40644 GCF_003148885.1 Hallerella porci
AAGGCGAATAAGTCGCAAGGAAATGCGGCAAAAGCTGCGCTAAAAATAAAGCCATCAAAATCAACTTCGCTTTTTGCGAAGCTAAAAAATAACCGCGATCAAATAATGTGAGAGCAAAAAGGAAAAGTAACGGCCAAAGCAAAATAAAATCATTAGTATTATAATAACTGACAATCGGGAAGCAGAGTAAAACCGGCGAAATGCGAATAAGTATCGATGGAATTTTTCGAAACAAAAAAACACAGAGAACCGCAAAGAATCACGCAAAACGCCGCCCAAATAAAACGCCCCGAAGGCCCGATTAAATGAACTAATTTTCTAGAAAAGACATAACAGTCTTGCCCATTCAAATACGGCTCGCCCATTTTAAAAATTTGCAGAACCAAATCAATGGGGGACTCGTGAAAAATAAATGCGGGCCATAACGTTGCCAACGAACAAATACCCACAACAATCGCAATGCTTTTGAATTTGTGCGAAAACAAAAGCGGGAAAATAAAAAGCGCACCGATTTGCGGTTTAATCATTAAAACAGCCCAAGCGAGCCCGAGAAGAATTTGACGATTGCGCTGCATCGCTTGGCAAAAGACAAACATGGCGACAAGTAAAAGCGGGCTATAATTCAATAAATCAATTACCCGAAAGAAAGGGTCAAAAATGCTCATCGCAAGAATTTCCCAGAAAATAATGCGGTCTAAAATTCCAGGCGGAGCCCACTTGGACAAATACCGCAAAAAGAAAAAGAAAATCGCTAAATAGGAAAAAAAGAAAATTCCTGCACAAACAATTTTCGGAAAATAAGGATACCACCAAAAAAATGTGAAATGCCACGGTGGATAGTAATGCACTTTTTCTTCTTTTCCGTTGCAGTTTGATTTCATATCGGGGCGATACCAACCGCAATATTTTTCATGTTCGATTTCGTGATTCCAAACATAAAACGGATTGATGCCTTCGTGCGCCAAACTCACTTCGTTATAACGCATTTGAAGATCAGTAAAATCAAAAGTAATCGAAGAAAGTTTGGGTGGCAACATTCCATAAAGACAAATTCCAAGCAACACCGCAAAGATGATTTTCCAAGATTTCCAGTTAATTGTCGAAGAATGCGCCATTCAAAATCCTAAAAAAAATTGAGTAAAAAATTCCCTTATTTTGCGTGGAAAATTATAAACTTCCCGAGAACTTGTAAAGATGACCAAAAATGCTGGAACCTACGTAAAGTTGCAAGATGCGTATATTTCGGAAACGAGCGATTCCATTGGTAGCTGGAAGGCTATCGGTTATCAAATGAATAACTCTTCTGTGTTCACATATGACGGATCAGAAAATAATACTGTACTCCTTACTGCCGGAATGCAAAACGCTTGGGTTGCAAAAAGCAATGTTGCTTTGAACGATTGCGCAAAAGGCAAGAAGTGGACGCTTAATGTAATAGCGAACGAAACAACAGGTGGTTCTGCAGTTTATACAGCAGTCATCGAAGATGGATCTAACTGCCGTCAGCTCACCCCGAGCTTTGAAAAGTTGACTACTAAGACTAGCGATTAATCTAACTTTTCACAAGTTACACAATACGCGCCCGAAGTTTCGGGAGCGTATTTGCATTTAAAACAAAAAATCCTAGCCCCGAAAGGCTAGGATTTAAGCTTTTAACGCAAAGGGTAATTACTTACCAATCTTGTCAAAGGACGGGGTCAAAGCAGTGCAACCTGCGTCGCCCTGATCTCCGCCAACTTTTGCGGTAAAGATTGCGTCACCAGCAGCTGCGTTTCCACTAGACGCGGCAGCCTTTTTCATAGCAATAGTCCATTTGCTTTTAGCCCCGCAGTCATTTAACTGAACATTATTTTCTGCAGTCCAACCAATTTTGTCTTGTTCAGGTAAGTCCGCTTTAGCTTCAACACCATCGGTATAAGAGAAATTGGTTGTTTTAGATGAAGTCGCAGTGACATTGCCCGGGCCCTTGTAACCGATCAAAGCCCAAGTACCGATGCTACCATCTTCCGAGATGTAGGCTTGTTGCAACTTTACGTAGGTTGAGATGATTTTGGTTAAAAATGAGGATTTTAAGAATGGAATTTTGCTATTAAAATTCGTCCGCTAAATTTCTAAAAATGCGATTTTGCGCTCAAAATTTGCCTCAAAATTTCGCATTTCCCTGCGCGGCTTCGCCGCCATTATTTCAATTGTGCATTGGCTAATAATGCATAATTGATAATGAACAATTAACAATTATAAAGTTAGGCAGCTTCGCTGCTATTTATAACAAGCGCGCCAAAGGCGCGCCTAATTCTCAATTGTTAATTATGCATATATATCATCAATTCCTCATAAAAAAGAACCGCTTTCGCGGTTCTTTTTTTACAAGGCTTTGATTTCGTCGATTGAGAGACCTGTGACTTTTGCAATGGTCTTAATCGGAATTCCCTCTTTCAAGAAGCCTTTGGCGAGGGAAAGTTTTTCTTGCAGAATGCCCTTGGAAAGTCCTTCCGCTTTGCCTTTTCCTAAAGCCGTTTTTGTAGCTTCAGCGAGCCTTTGGCGAAAGACATCGCCGGCGCTGACGAAACCGTACTTTTGTCCAATGCTTACGAATGCCACGTTCAACTCCTCAAGGACTTTATCGTCCAAGAACTCCTTTAAATATAATGAAATTTTTTCCAAAAGGTTTTTAGCCTCAGCGGGCGGCAACTTTTGAAAGCGACCTTTAAATTGCAACAATGCCTCTCGCAATTTTTTGCTGTTAAACGCATATTTCATCGCGGTTACACCCATCGCCGTTGCGACGTCTTCACATTTCAAACAATCATCGTCCGAAATCATTTTCATGTCGATGAAATGGCATTGAAAAGGCAACACAGGCTTAAAAAAGTAATCGGAATAATTTTTACGCAAAAGTTTAAACGGGTCCCACGGACCTTTGCCGTTGTAAAAAATGAAAGCCCGCGTCGGCATTACGTCAACCAAATCGTTCTGCAATTTCATCACTTTATTTAGTTGACCCTTAAAAAGTCACTTCGCGAGCGCAAGATAAGGACGTTCGCATTTTTTGTTCATTCCGTTCCACAGAAGGCAAAAAAAGTATAGCCATTCCAACAGGACAAAAAAGCGCCTCATGGCCCTCTTGAAGTTGAACGCCGCTGCTGCAAGCTTTGCATTGAGCATGTCGCCAAAGATTCCCTTGTAGAAGTTGCGACCCATGCGGTGGTCGCTCTTCAAGTGACCATTGATTGGTTCGATGCCAGCCCTCTTGCAAAAAAGCTTGTGAGCCTTTTCCTTCTGGTAGTAAGTCGCGTTTTTCTTCGGGACGTCCGGTATCACGATCTTTGTCGTTCCGGATTCCTTTTGTCCGCGGTAGCCTCGGTCGCATGCGGCCCGGCTCGGCCTGAATCCAAGCATTTGTTCAACATGGTCAAGCGTATCGTCTATCGTATGTCCGTCATACTCGTCCCGGAACGCGACCGCGCCGACGATGAGGCCGTTGTAGCTCCGGGCAATTGACACCTTGTTGCCGAACTCGTATTTCTTGTGTTCCTTGCCCTTGCCGATGCATTTTACTTCGGGTTCGTGAAGCGAATAGACCTTGTCCTT